>JALVTJ010000078.1 GCA_027036005.1 Nautiliaceae bacterium | reverse complement strand
GCGGAAGGGGGTAGGAATCGAACCTACCGGGCAAACAGTCACCTGCCGCCCCATCGGGTTTGAAGCCCGTGGTGTCCACCAGGATCACATCCCCTCCAAAATAGAGCATAATTATAGCAAAAAATTTGATATAATAAAAACAAGTAAAATAATTTTTAATATTTAAGGAAAATAATGAAAGAAAAAATAAAAGAATTAATAGAAAAATACAAAAATGAAGAGGGGAAACTTACTTGTGCAAATGCTTATAAAATAGCACATAAATTAAAAATAGAACCGAAAATTGTCGGGAAAACGGCAGATGATATAAATGTTAGAATTACCGATTGCGATTTAGGACAATTTGGAAAAAAAGATTTGTCAAAAAATTACGAAAAAGAAATTATCGAAGAACTTGAAAATTTGGCAGATGAAAAGAGAAGAATTTTTTGTAAAGATGCAAGAGAACTTGCAAAAAAATATAATCTGAAAAAAATTAGAAGTGCTATAAAAGACAATCATTTTAATGTAATTTACTGTGAACTTGGAGTATTTAGAGAAAAGAAAAGACCAAGAGCATTTATTAAAACAAAAATATGGATAGAAAATCAAAAAGGAGAGCTTCTTTTTGGAAAAGGAAAAACGGAAATTTTAGAACTAATTCAAAAAGAAGGATCAATTGCAAAAGCAGCTGAAAAAATGGGGCTTAATTATAAAAAAGCTTTAAAGCATATTCAGATACTTCAACAAAATTTAGATGATGAATTGGTTATTGTTCAAAAAGGCGTAAAAGGGGGCACTACTCTGACACCTAAGGCACTTGAATATATAGAAGTTTTTAAACAATTAAAAATGGAAATAGAAGAATTTGCAAATAAAAGGTTTAAAGAACTTTATCTCTCAAAATTAAAAGGAAAGAGAAATTAAGCTATAACTTCTCTTTTTAATTCATTTTCTATCCATTTTTGTGCATTTTGCACAGTATCGAATTTTCTGGATTTTGCTACTTGTTCATTTCCTTCATAAAATCTAATTCTTATTCCGTCTTGCACTTCATCTATTTTTATTCGAGTAATTTTATCAAGATTTAAATAAACTCTCTCATTTAATTTTACAAACATTTTAAATCCTTTTTTAAAATTATAACTTAATTTTGAAATTTATTGTTTAAAAATCTGACAAATATAAATATTATCACAGAAACAATTATCATAATAGCTGCAACAGGTGCTGAATAATTTAGACCAAAATTTACAAATCTGTCATAAATTAAAACAGGTGCCACCATCGGATGGTATGCCAAAATTACTACCGCTCCGAATTCTCCAAGACCTCTTGCCCACATCATAAGCATTCCGTTAATAATGTCTTTTTTGGCATTTGGCAAAACGATTCTTAAAAAAGTATAAAATGAATTTGCTCCAAGACTTCTTGAAATATTTTCAAGTTTAGGGTCTATGTTTTTAAATCCTTCTTTTGCAGAATTTATAAGATAAGGAGCCGATATAAACATCATTGCAATCATTATTCCCTGAGTTGTATCTATAAAACTTATATTTAATTTCGAAAAAAAATTTCCTATAAAACCATTATTAAAGGTAATCAAAAGGGCTATACCGGCTGCTGTGTGTGGAACCATTATGGGAATATCTATAATGCTTTCAAGCAGACTTTTGCCTTTAAATTCATATCTTGCAATTAAATAAGCAAGAGGGAGTCCTGTAAAAAGAACAAAAATAACAGCAAAAAGCGATACCTTCATTGTTAGGACGATTGAACCGATAACTTCTTTATCTTTTATTGTCGAAATATACGAAATAAAATGAATGCTTAAAAGTAATTTAATTAAAGGAATTATTAAAAAAGCTACAATTACAAATGAAAGAGCTATAAATATTTTTTTCATTTTTTTCCCTAAATAAAAATAATATCTTTTTTGTTAAAACAGATATAAACTTTTTGTTTTTTTTGGATATTTAATTTTTCAAAATCATTCTTTATAACTTTAATAAAAAATTGATTTTCATTTACATTTACAAAAACTTTGTAATGATCTGTTATTCCCATAATTTCTTCTACAATTCCTTCAAAGCAATAATCATATTTTTCTTTTTTAAGAGATATTTTTATATCATTCGGATCTATTGAGAAATATTTTGTTGAATTAAATCCGATCAATGAAACATTGAATAAATTCTTAAATCCTAAAAATTTTGCCACTTCAATAGATATCGGATTTTTTAATACGTTTTTAATTTCACCCGTTTGAATTAAATTTCCGTTTAGCATAATTCCAAGAAAATCTCCAAGGTATGAAGCTTCTCTGAAATTGTGTGTAACGTGTAAGATGGAAAGATTATATCTTTTTGGAAGCTCTTTTAAATTTTTCATAATTTCATTTCTCATAGTAGGATCAATTGCGCTTAAAGGCTCATCCAAAAGCAAAATTTTTGCTCTGGAATATATTGCTCTTGCAAGGGCTATTCTTTGTTTTTCCCCTCCGCTTAGATGTTTGATTTTTCTTTTTAGAATATGTTCAATATTTAGAAATTTAGTTAAATCTTCAAAAAGAGTTTCATTTTTTCCTTTAAACTTTTCCGAATACTTTATGTTTTTTTCCACGTTTAAATTGGGGAAAAGTGCAAAATCCTGATATACAAAACCGAAATTTCTTCTCTCAGGTGGAAGTGAAGTAATATCCTTTTCTTCAAAAAATATTTTTCCATCAATCTTGTGAAATCCGGCAATGCTTTCAAGAAGCAGGGTTTTTCCGCTTCCTGTTTGTCCCAAAAGGACAAAATATTTGTTTGGTTCGATAGAAAAAGATATGTTTTTTAATGTAAAATCACCTTTTTTTAAAAACAGATTTTTAATTTCAAGCATTAATATTTCTTTAAAATAGAATCATCGCCTTCAATTATAGGAGGGTTGATTACCCCTTGTCCGTTTTTTTTCATAATCGCTTGCCCCGCAGGTGAGAGAACGAATTTTACAAATAAAACGGCTCCTTTTTCATTTGGCGGTAATCCTTCTTTTTTATTTTGAGGAATTGTAATTCCATAAACCATCGGAGCGCCTTTTTTTACAATAAAAGTTCCCGGTTTTTTTCCTGTAACTTTAAAACTAGCCTGTTTATAAAATGAAGCGTATTTTTTACTTTTTAGACTGATTTGGGGCGGTAGGGAGATATATTTCAAATGATGCTGCATGGCGACTGATTTATAAATAAAAAGATAATCAAACGCCCCGGTTTCTAAGAGTCCTAATAAGTCTGTCTCTTTTGGCCTTACTATTACTTTATTTGGATTTTCAACTCCGGGAGTGTAGTAATCACCATATCCAAACAATTCATTGAAAAATTTTGGTTTATGATAATAAATTCCCGCTAATTTTGCAACAATCATGGCTCTGTATCCGCAAGGGTCAAGATTTGGATTCGAATGTCCTACTTTTACCCCCGGTTTTAATAAAATATCCATCCAGTTGTTTTGATTTATTTTATCAGCGTATTTGGATTTTGAAGTATAAGCAATCACCATTTCATTAGTAGCAAAAAGAATATTAAACTTTGCATAATCAGGTCTTAAGAGATTATCAATAACTTTATAATCAGCGCTTGCCATAACATCTGCTTTTCTATGTAAATCGGTAATTTTTCTGGCACAAGCTCTACTACCAGCTGCTTCTTGAATAACATTATATTGTGGATATTTTTTTTCGAAATTTTTTGCAATTTGAGAAAAAGGAACACTTAGGCTTCCTGCATGAAAGATGATGATTTGTTCTTTTGCAAAAAGTACTGCTGCTATTAAACTTAAAAATAAAGTTTTTTTCATCTGTTTCCTTTTATGAAAAATTTGCATATTTTAATTTAGAACACAATAAAAAAACGTCATTAATATGACAAAAAAGCATATTTTATTATGCTTTTTTTGCATATTTTCTTTTAAGATAAATCCAAAATAAAAAAAAAGAAGACTTAAATTAGTCTTCTTTTAAAGGGGGGCATTTTTCGCTTAATTCTTTGTCTTCGCCTTTTTTGATTATTTCTTTATAAAAAATTGAATGCAAATACTTTAATTCTTCTTCGCTTTTGCATCCGCTTATCATACTATCAAGCGAACCTTTGATAGCAAAAAGAGACATATAAAGATGTGTGAAAAAAAGAGCCACTAAAATTAATGCTAATGTTAAATGAATTATAACAGCCAATCTTAGCAAATCTATTTGAAATAGCCCTAAATGCCATTTTGAGAGATCAAAATTTTGAAAATACATCATAACGCCCGTTATAATCATAATTATTCCGCCAAACATGGCAAACCAATACCACATTTTTTGACCTGCATTAAATTTGTGTGCAGGAATTTCCTGTTTTCTTTTTACAAGATATCCTCCCAAAATCATCATCCATTTTATATCCCAAAGGCGTGGAAGCATATCTTTAAGCCACATAATTGTCATCGGTAAAACAACAATAGCAAAAAGAACGGCTCCAATTACATGCAAATATCTGGCAAATCTTACAAAGGGACCTCCGCCAAAAAATGCTCCGTAAATAACGATAAAACCTGTTGGAACAAGTAAAATCCATCCGGCAGCGGCAATCCAATGTATAATCCTCTGCCAGCTTGGAAAAATTAAAAAATTTCTACCCTTATGTGAAAAAATTTTTGGGCCTATTATTAAATAATGTATTAAAAACACGGAAGGGACGGCAATTAATACAATTAAAAAAATTAATTTAACCCAATGTGTCTGTAAATACAAAAACAATTCCCCGTATTTATGCCAATGAGGAATTGCTTCTATTAATTCGGGGGAGATTAGCCCCCCTTTACTTGGAGCTTGGTTGGGTTCTACCAACGGAACAACGCCTGCATATAAAAATACATTCAAGCAAATGAGTAAAAATTTTTTCATAATAGCTCCTTATTTATAAGCCTGATCCCAACCGTAAGGTGTCATTGCTCCTTTTCCTTTTGCTGCATCTCTTGCTCTTTTAATGGCCGCTACATGTGCCGCATCACCGACTATTAATGCATTTGTAGAACATATTGCCGCACACATAGGAACTTTACCTTCGGCAATTCTGTTTTGCCCGTAAAGCTCTCTTTCTTTAATTGAAAACGTAGGTGCCGGTCCTCCTGCACACATTGTGCATTTATCCATAACGCCTCTAATTCCAAAAGCTCCGTCTCTTGGAAACTGAGGAGCTCCGAAAGGACATGCATATAAGCAGTATCCGCACCCGATACATTTGTCTTTGTCATGCAAAACAATTCCGTCTTCTCTTATGTAAAAACATTCAACCGGGCACACTTGAAAGCAAGGTGCGTCCGTGCAATGCATACAAGCTATGGATACAGAAAATTCTTTACCCTCGATTCCTTCGTTTAGAGTAATTACTTTTCTTCTGTGGATGCCAACAGGCAATTCGTTTGCATCCGAACATGCCACTTCGCATCCGTGACAGTCGATACATCTGTCTTCGTCACAATAAAATTTCATTCTTGCATATTCATACATTTTCTACTCCTTATGCTTTTTCAATGCGGACTAATCCCGCTTTTGTCTCAGGAATTTGGGTAACAATATCGTATCCATAATTAGCTACTGTATTTCCACTCTCACCTATTGCATACGGAATAAGCCCCTCAGGATAATTTTTACTCATATTTTTACCTTCCATAATTCCGGCAAAATGGAATGGTAAGAATATTCTATCAGGTGAAACTGAGTAAGTAAATCTTGCTTTTACTTTGATTTTGGCACCTTCTGGTGAATGGATCCAGATCATATCACCATCTCTGATTCCGTATTTATATGCAAGGGCAGGATTAATATCTGCAAACATTTCAGGTTCAAGCGCTGCAAGGTATTTGCTGTTTCTTTCTATTAATCCGGCTCCGCTATACATTACAAGTCTTCCTGTTGTAAGAATAATCGGGAAATCTTTCGCCCAGTCTTTTTTCTGAATTGAAATGAATTTAGTATCAACTCTGTATTGGTCTTTTTTATCCGGATATGTAGGATAAATTTTTGCCAAATCATATCTTGGTGTATGAAGCGGTTCTCTGTGCATTGGAATTTTATCAGGGAACGTCCATACATATGCCCTGGCTTTTGCATTACCATATGGTGCAACACCGGCTTGAAGAGCATATTTCGCAATAAGTCCGCTTAAATCGACTTTCCAGTTTTTGCCCATAATGGCTTTTTCTCTTGCTGGAATTTTGATTCCCAAAACTTTTTCAATATTTTCTTTTGTAAGTTCAGGATATCCTCCTTTAACTTTTGCACCTTTAATTGTTGCAAAAGGTCCTGCAAGTAAATTTTCTCCTTCATATTCGGTTCCGAATCTTGCCCTAAATCCCATTCCGCCTTCCATAACAGGAATGCCTATATTATATAAAACAGGACTTCCGGAATGATATTCCGTCCAGCATGGCCATGGTAATCCGTAATATTCTCCTTTCATTGGTCCGATACCTTTGAGTGTTACCTCATCGAACATATGCCAGTTTTCTTGATGTTTTTTAAGTCTTTCTGGTGTCCATCCCGTAAGACCTATTGTTTTAATGATTCTTGCTATTTCTCTTGTAGCATCTTCTGGCCATTTGAAAGTGTCTTTAACTTTAACGGCTTTTCCGTTTCTTACGCCCATCATCATACCGCGCACAAACTCATCATAAAATCCAAATTTTTTAGCAAAAGTAAACATAATTTCTTCGTCTGTTTTACTCTCATACAAAGGATCTATTACTTTGCTTCTCCATTGTGCTGTTCTGTTTGTTGCCGTTACACTACCTTCATCTTCAAACTGTGTTGTCGTAGGAAGGATATAAACATTATCCGTTTTATTAGTAATAACGGCTGCTTCGTTTGCAAACGGTTCGGCTACTACCAATAAATCAAGCTTATCGAGTGCTTGCTGAACTTTTGCGGTTTGTGCAACCGAAGTAATACCGTTACCCTGAACCCATAACGCTTTTATAGGTGTTGGCTGGTAAATTTTTTCTTCTTGTAAAACCCCTTGCCACCATTTAGATAAAGTAAAACCTTTTGTATGCATCATTTTAGGAGTTGCAAATCTGTTTTGAAGCCATTTGAAATCAACTCCCCAGTTATGTGCAAAATATTTCCAGCTTCCCTCACTAAGTCCGTAATATCCCGGAAGTGAATGTGAAAGACAGCACATATCAGTTGCACCCTGAACATTGTCATGTCCTCTTAAAATGTTACATCCGCCTCCGAATTTACCCATATTTCCAAGGGCCAATTGAAGTATCGGAGCCATTCTTGTGTTTGATGAACCTATTGAGTGTTGTGTAAGTCCCATTGCCCAAAGAAGAGTTCCGGGTTTGTTTGATGCGTATGCTCTTGTAACCTGAATTAAAACATCAGTAGGAACGCCTGTTACATCTGCTACTTTTTCAGGTGTCCATTTTTTTGCTTCTTTTTTTATATAATCCATTCTGAATACACGGTTTTTGATATATTCTTCATCTTCCCAGCCGTATTTGAATATTAAATGAAGCATTCCATACATAAAAGGAATATCCGTTCCCGGTCTGATTCGAACGTATAAATCTGCTTTTGCAGCTGTTTTTGTGTATCTTGGATCAACAACTATTAAAACGGCATTGTTTCTTTCTTTTGCTTTTAAAATGTGTTTAAATCCGACCGGATGGTTAACAGCAGGATTTGCACCAAAAATAATAATCGCTTTAGAGTTTTGAATATCTCCCAAATGATTTGTCATAGCGCCATAACCCCATGTGTTCGCGACCCCCGCGACTGTTGCGCTGTGTCAAATCCTTGCTTGGTGATCTATATTATTTGTCCCCCACATTGCGGCGAATTTTCTGAAATAATAAGCTTGTTCAGTGCCCATTTTTGCACTTCCGAGAAACATTGCCGCATCAGGACCGTGTTTTTTTCTGAGTTCAAGCATTTTTTCGCTGATTTCATTTACTGCCTGATCCCAGCTTATTCTTTGCCATTTTCCGTTTACTTTTTTTAAAGGGTGTTTTACCCTTTTTGCAGTTCTTACAGTATCGATTGAATCAATACCTTTACAACAGTGGCTCCCATGACTTATAGGATGGTCTTGTGCAACTTCTTGTCTAACCCATACACCGTTATAAACTTCTGCTATAATTCCACAGCCAACCGAACAGGTTGTGCATATTGTTTTAACTTTTTTACTTCCAGGGTAAGGATCTTTTAATTCATCACAGGTTGCTTCTCTAACTGCTGGAGCTGCGTTTAAGCCTGTTGCTCCTAATGCAGTTGAAAGAGCGGCCATTTTTAGAAAAGATCTTCTACCCACTTTTACTTTTTCAAGTTCTTTAAGTGAGCTCATAGCATCTCCTTTTATATTGCGTTTTTGTAATAAATTTCCCAATATTTTGTTATCCTGTAAAGGATTTCTCTTTTAGGTGAATGTCCTCTTACTACACCATTATCCAAACATTCTTCACTTTCAGTGTTTTTTGCTAATGACACTGCTGGTGCCGCTGCTACCAATGCACTGGCTCCCAGCATTTTTTTAAGAAACTTACGCCTTTGCATTTTGTCTCCTTTTTTGGATTTATCTCAAAAGAGATAACCCAAGAGCTTTTTTGAGCCCTTGGGTTATCTCTTATACCTCGTCTTCAACGTCTCCGCCTTCTTCAAGATTACACACAAGAGCTTTATCCGCTTTTTTCTTTTTATTTGCTTTTCTGATTGCCGCTTCTTTATCGGCAATACAAATTTCACACTCTTTTTTTTCTATTTTTTCGATTTTAGGTTTTGGTTTTTCAAAATAGATTCTTTCCGTTTCTATAAAACTTTTTAAAATTACCGCTACGTTTTTATAAAGGTTACTTGCCGTATGTAAGTAAAGATTTTCTATAAAATCATCAATAAATAGATTTAATACATCATAAGTTTTTTTTTGAAGATATTGAGATTTTTTATCACCTTCAAGCGAAGCCAAAATCAGATGGTTCATAAACGGCAAAATAAATCCTATATCATCTTCCAGATCTTTATAATCTTTTCTTTTTCTGAATTTTGAAGAAAGGACAATATCTACCATTTTTACTCTCATTTTCCCGTTTTCCATCTCTTCTAAATAAAATGAAGCGGTTGTAGGAACTGGATCGTTGGTTAAATCATAAAAAATATCATCGTATTCGGTTTTTAATTTTTCCTCATCAAAATTATCCGTTAAATTTTTTGCCGCATTTTTGGAAAGTTCGTCTAAGGGGTTTTCATAAATAAGCTTTGCCATTTCTTTTACATCTGAAAATCTATTTTCATCATACGTAAAAGTTAAAAGCTTTGAAAAAAACATGTAATAAAACGCTCTTGCTTTTTCAATTTCTATATTTATATTCATAATTGCTCCTTCTTTTTTAAATATTCACCGAATAATAATTTTGATTTACATTCAGGACAGCAATATATTGATTTTTTCTTCAATTCATCCGTAAAAATAGGCAAAAGCGTTGAAGCTATTTTTTCTATCGATTTTTTAGGAGCAAACGGTTTTCCGCACATAATACAGTAAAACGGCTCGTCTTTTGCCATAAGTTTTTGTCCGAAATATGAAGGGTTTAATTCTAATTTGTCATATATAACTTCTATACATTTTTCAGGACACGCCACTTCGCAGTATCCGCAATCTGTACAAACGGATGCGTCGAATTTAAGTTCGCCTTCATTTTCAAAGGCTTTAAGGGCTTCGGCGTTACATACTCCCACACACGCCATGCATAAAGTGCATTTGTTTTCGTCAATTTTGATAGAACCGTAATGGATGTATCTGTTTTCGTTTAAATCCAAAACTCCGAGATCTTCTTCTCCTACCAAATGAGAAAGTCTTGATGAGAAAATTTCTCTTTTTTTTCTGTTTGCTTCATTGATTGTGTAATGTGCGTTTTCGATAAATTTGACATTTTTAATTGCTTTTTCAAGTTCTTCTTTTGAAGACGGGGTGAAAATCATAACTTTATTATATTTTCTTCTGGAAATTTCATTTAGCATATTAATTGCTTCTTTTTCGCCTTTTGAGATGGCATCGGAGAAAAAAATAATCTGTGCTCCGCTTTCTTGAAAAAGTGTTAAAAAGTGCGTTTCATCCAAAAATTTTCTACCTTCTATTGTCAAAGGCAGAACATTTTCTTTTAATTCGATTTGTAAATCTTCTATTAGGTTTTCAGCGATAATCAAAGCAATTTTTTTATTGAAAAATCTTGAAACCTTATAAAATCCCTCTCTTGGCAAAAGTGAAAAATCAAGCGCACCGCTCGGACATACGCTAACACATCCGCCGCATCCGTCTCAATCGGTATGTGAAAAGACAAGCTCGAATTCATCATTTTTGGTAATGGCGTTTGTAGGGCAGACATCCACGCAGTTTGTGCAGGTTTCTTTTAATACTCTTTTATGAAACTGGCATATATTTTTATCATAAGTTATATAATTTTTATATTCGTAAGTTCCTATCCTTCTTTTTATAATTTCAACCGCTTTTTCAATTCCTATTTTTTCAGGGTCTACAATTCCGGCTTGCAGATATGCTTTTTGGGGTGCTTTAAACCATATTGCCTGATCTACTTCAAGTTCTATTTCGGTATCTTCTTTATTGATTAAAAAGTTTAAATTGCCGATTGTTCCTTTAATATTTTCTATCCATTCCGGAAGAGAATAGTAAATATCAAACTCTTCAAGCTCGGGAAGTTTTTCAATTTTTTCTTTTGTGCCTATAATTAATAATCTGTTATTTACATTTTTTTGATATTCGTTATATTTTGCATTTTCGTATATTGTGTCTCTTATTTTGTATAATATATAAATGTTTTCTATTTTTGAAGGAATAGTATCTTTTGAATTTTTCATATAAAAGTTAATTTCGGGAGCATAAATTATCGGATTTAGTTTTTGGGAATTGGCTATAAAAGTTTGTTCATTTGGATTTGAAAGTATTTTAATATCATCTTTTAAAGGAAATTCAAGTTCGTTTTCAGGATAAAAGGCATAATCAATCATTCTTAACCTTTATTTAATTTTTCTAATTATAATACTTTTTTCCTTAAATAAAGCTTAAATAGTTAAAATTTTTAAAAATTTTATTTTTTTTATATAATTATGTAAAGGGTTTAAATGAAAAAATTATTATTTTTTTTAATGATTATTGGTTTAAGTATTATTTGGTTTTGGCCTCCTAAGGAGTATTTAATTGTTTCTTCTTTGCCTCTTAAAGGAATTATGAGGAATATGGGAATTTCGATAAAAGAAGGAGCAAACATAGTAAAAGAGGAAGTTTATTTTAAAAAAATTAAATATCTATTTTTAGATGATAGATATGAGCCTAGTTTAACATTTGAAAATATAAAAAAAGTTTACGAAACAAAACACCCGTTTTTATTATACGGAATAGTAGGAACACCAACAGTAAAAAAAATTTTACCTTTTATGAATGAACACTCATTATATCTTTATGCACCTTTCAGCGGAGCTGAATTTTTAAGAAAAGAAAAAAACGTTATCAATTTCAGAGCTTCTTATAAAGATGAGATCAAACATATAATAAGTTATCTTTTGAAAAGAAATATAAAAAAAATATCTGTTTTTTATCAGGATGATGCATATGGATATGAAATATATACTCATACATATGAAGTCTTAAAAGAGCATCATTTAAAAATTTCATCCATAGGGGATTACAAAAGAAATACATATTTTATAGATTATGCAATAAAACAAATTTTAAAAACAAAACCGCAAGCTATTATTATAGGGGGGACAGCCAATGTAAGTGCAATGTTTATAAAAAAAGTTAAAAAACTGGATAAAAATGTAATTTTCTGCATGATTTCTTTTGTTGATGCAGAAAAACTTATAAAACAAGTTAAAGATTATAAAAATATAATATTTTCCGAAGTAGTTCCTTTTTATCAAGATATAAAAATAGGAAAAATTTATGCGCAAAGGGCAAAGAATCCTTCTTTTTTCGGATTTGAAGCTTATCTTACAAATTATATTTTGTTAAAGGCATTTAAAAAACTTTCATTTCCTTATACTCCTTTACATTTAATATATATAATAAAACATTCTTTTATAAAAGGATTTAATTTAAAATATTATAATCATCAACTCATGCACAAAACATATCTTTTTATATATAAAAATAACACATTTAAAGAAATAAAATGAAAAAAAATAAAATAAATAAAATAAATAAAATAAAAATATTGATATTTTTTTCTTTGTTGTCTGTTTTTGTAGTTGTTTTAATTTCACTTTATTCCATTTTCAGTTTTAAAAACGATATTGACAAACTTTTTAACAACAGAACTCTGCCTTCCGTGATTTTGGAAAATATGAAAGATTATTACAAAATAAATGTTTTGGAAACATTAAAACAGTATAAAAATAAAGAGATAAATTTTAATCAAGCAAAAGAGGTTATCAGTTTAGCAGAGATTATTTTGAATAAGCAATGGAAAACATATTTAAAACATTCAATAGATAATGATGAAATAGATTATTTGCTTTTGAAAAATATTTCATCTTTAAAAAAGGACATAGATAAAGAAATTAACAGATTTGTAAATAATAAAAAAATCAATTATTCGGATATTAAAGATTCGATTTATTCAATTAATATGTTTATAAGCGATTTGATAAATCAAAATTTAAAAAAAGCTCTAAGTGAAAAATCAATGAGTGATAAAAAATTTTCTATAATGATTAAAATATCTACTGTAAGTATAATAATTGTTGTTATAGGGAGTGTAATTTTAATTATTTTATTAATAGAACATTTTAAAAAAATTAATTTGCTTTTGGAAAATGAAGTAAAAAGAAAAACAAAAGAGCTTGAAGAGATAAATAAAAATCTTGAACTTAGAATTAAAAAGGCTGTTGAGGAAAACAGAAAAAAAGACAAAATTATGTTTCAGCAGGGAAAACTTGCGGCAATGGGAGAAATGCTGCAAAATATAGCGCATCAGTGGAGACAGCCTTTATCAAGTCTTAGTATGATTATTGAAGGATTTCAGATAAAAAATCAATTGGGGAAATTAGAGAGTGAATATATACAAAGAAAAACGGATGAAGCTTTAAAAATAGCGGAAAATATGTCCAAAACCATAGACGATTTTAAGAATTTCTTTTTGCCGGATAAAATTAAAAAAAGAGTAAATATTAAAGAGTGTATCGATCATTCAAAAAAACTTCTCTTGCCGGTTTTGAGAAAATATAATATTGATTTGATAGTTAAAATAAGACAAAATGTAAATATTTTCGGGTATCCTAACGAGCTTTCACATGTTTGTCTGAATATAATAAACAACGCAATAGAACAACTTAAAAATAAAGAAGGGCTTAGAAGAGTTATAATTTTTGTTAAAAATGACGAAAAAAATGTTATCATTAGCGTAATAGATAATGGAGGCGGCGTTGATGAAGAAATTATCGATAAAATTTTTGAGCCTTATTTTACAACAAGACTTAAAGAACACGGTAGCGGAATAGGGCTTTATATGGCAAAGCAAATTATTGAAAAACATATGCAAGGAATAATAAGGGTAAAAAACATAAAACACAAAATGTTTAGTAAAAAATTGTATAATTGTGCAATGTTTGAGATAATTTTGCCTTTAAAAGAGAAAAAATGAAAATAGATATTTTAAAAAATTTTAGTATTTTATACATAGAGGACGATTTGGATTTACAGGCCAATACCGTTGAAATACTTGAAGATTTTGTTCAAAATATTTATTATACCGATTCGTTAACCGAAGCTTATAAAACAGTAAAAACAAAGCATGTGGATTTGATAATTTCGGATATTCTTGTTGGTGAAAAAAATGCCATTGACTTTATTGAATTTCTTAAAAAACAAAATATCGATATTCCATTTATTTTAACATCCGCATATACCAATACAGAATATTTTTTGGATGCAATAAAACTCAAAGTTGCAAGCTATCTGGTAAAGCCGATTAAAATAAAGCAGCTTTTAGAGAGTATGTATGAGATTTTGTATCCGAAATATCAGGAAAAAGAGATATTAAAAGATAAAATTGCATTTAAAACGCTTTCTATGATATGCGATTCAAAACAGATGGAGGTTATAAAGCTAATTGTCGATTCATTAGATAAAAATTATGTTTTTTCTCTTTCTTATCAATATATTATGCAAAGGATCGATATTAGCAAACCCACGTTAATTAAACTTTTCAAACAGCTTCTTGATAAGGAAATAATTATAAAACTTCCCAAAAGAAAATATAAATTTAATATTTATAAACTCGATTTATTCTAAAAGTTTAAGGGCTATTTCAGTGAGTTTGTTTCTGTAAATGTTTTTCAAATCCACCCAAGCGAGAGATTCGTGAGGCAATAGTTGTTGAAGCCTGAATAGGCCACTATCCTGTTTTGAAATAGTGGAATATGTTTGATGAATATCTCCTAATAAAAAAAGCTTGCTTCCTTCGCTCATTCTACTTAAAATCATACTCATATATTCTCTTGTAACCAATTGAACTTCATCGACAATCAAAATTTCGCCTTCAAGTATGGAAACGCCTTGAATCATATTAAGTGGGATTATTTCGAATTTTTCAAAAAAAAGCTGGGATTTTATCGTATCGTAATTTTGTCCTTTAATACCTCTATATAAAAAGT
>JALVTJ010000077.1:10063-60902 GCA_027036005.1 Nautiliaceae bacterium | reverse complement strand
TGGCACTGATGGCTTTTGAATTATTATTTTTAATTGCTTTTTGAAAATAATTTAGAGCTTTTTTATAATGTTTTTCTTCAAGTTGTATTACACCTAAATTATATAAAGACAAAGCTTGTGAAAAATTAGATATTTTTTCGAGTAAATTCAAAGCTTGAATTTTTTTACCGCTTTTATATAAAATATCCGCTTTTTTTATTAAAATTTTTAATTTATCTTTTGGAATTTGTTTTTTTTCAAGTTTTTTAACAATTTGATTTACATTAGGAATTTGCGTCGTTTCTTTTTTCTTTTTAATAACGACTACTAACAAAAGCAATAAAAGCATAATAATCACTCCGAGTAAAAGGGCGATTATTATATATGTTTTTTTGTTTTTGTTATTGTTGTCTTCTTCGATTATTATTACATTTTCCTCAGCCAATTTTCACCTTATAGATATTTTTCCAAAACTTTCGGAATTTTAATTAAGCCTTCTTTTGTTTGATAATTTTCCATTATAGCTACCAGTGTTCTTCCCACCGCCAGCGAACTTCCATTTAAAGTATGAACAAGTTTGTTTTTTTTGCCCTCTTTATATCTTATTTTCGCTCTTCTTGCCTGAAAATCTCTGGTATTTGAAATTGAACTTATTTCTCTGTATCTGTTTTGCGAAGGAATCCAAACTTCCAAATCTATCGTTTTTGCGGCGCTAAATCCGAGATCCCCGGTGCAGAGCATAAGTTGACGATATGGAAGTTCTAATTTTTCTAAGGCATTCGAGGCGCATTCAACCATTTCTTCAAATATTTTATCACTCTCTTCGGGTTTTGTAATTGCAACAAGTTCCACTTTGTCGAACTGGTGCTGGCGGATAATTCCTTTTGTATCTTTTCCGTAACTTCCCGCTTCTTTTCTAAAACAAGGAGTATAAGCAGTTAGTTTTATAGGATTATCCAAATTTTCTATAATTTCATCCCTGAAAAGATTAGTTAGAGGAACTTCCGCAGTGGGTATCAAAAACAGATCTTCCCCTTCTATTTTGAATAAATCTTCTTCGAATTTCGGCAGCTGTCCCGTGCCTGTCATGGTTTCTCTGTTTACCATAAAAGGGACGTAAATTTCTTCAAATCCCCATTCTCTATTGTGATCCAAAAAGAAATTGATTAAAGCTCTTTCGATTTTTGCAGCTTCTTTTTTTAAAACGGTAAATCGGCTTTTTGCAAGTTTTACTCCTCTTTTGAAATCGAGCCAATTTAGTTTTTCTCCAAGTTCGTCATGGCTTTTTACTTCAAAATCGAATTTCGGAATTTCTCCTACACGTTTGATTTCGACATTGTCGTTTTCATCGTCTCCCACCGGCACGTCATCATCGGGAATATTCGGAATATTAAGCGCTTTTGAATAAAGTTTTTTTTCGATTTCTTTTAATTTATTTTCTATTTTTTCCATCTCTTTTTTTAAAGAGGTAACTTCGTTTTTTAGTTTTTCGGCTTCCTCTTTTTTGCCTTCTTTCATTAAAAGACCTATTTGTTTAGAAAGCGTATTTCTTTTGTTTTGGAAAAATTCGAGTTCTTTTTTGATGTTTTTTTTGGTTTCAAACAAATTTTTAATTTCTTCCAGTGTTTTTTCGTTAATTTTTTTTCTTTTTAGTTTTTTGGCTGTATTTTCGAAATCTTTTTCAAGAAGTCTTAAATCGATCATTTAAATCCTTTGTTGTCAAATTGTTATTTTTTGCTATAATATGAATGTTACAATTTTAACATAAAAGGAGATTAAATGAAAAAGTTGATGGTTTTAGGATTAAGTGCTTTGGTAGCCTCAACATTGATGGCGAAAGAGATAAAGATAGGTGTTCTTCAGCCTTTGACAGGTCCGATTGCATCATTCGGGCAAAAGACTCTTGATGGAATTAATTTAATTCATTCAAAATATTCCACACTTCCAAACGGAGATAAAATCAAGTTGGTTGTAGTTGATAATCAGTTTGATAAAATACAAACAGTTAACGGTTATAAAAGACTTGTGTCAGATAACAAGGTAGCAGCAGTGGAAGGACCGCTTGCAAGTTCTATGTCTCTTGCTATCAAAAGATTTGCAGACAGCACAAAAACACCTACCGTTACCCAAATCGCAACAAATCCGAGAGTTACAATGGGAACGAAATATGTAAGCAGAACTTGTTTTACAGATCCTTTTCAAGGAAAAGTCGCCGCAACATATGCTCTTAAACACGGTTTAAATAACGCGGTTGTTGTTTTTGATATGAAACAGGATTATTCAGTTGGTCTTGCAAAAGCATTTGAAAAAGCATATAAAAAAGGCGGAGGAAAAATTTTGAAACTTTTGTTTATAAATACGGGAGATAAAGACTTTAATGCACAAGTTGCTCAAATTAAAAGATTGCATCCTAAATTTGTATATACTCCGATATATGCTCCTGAGGAAGGATTGTTTTTAAGACAACTTAGGGCTGCTGGAGTAAAAGCTCCTGTAATGGGGGGAGACGGAATCGCGGATCCGGGGCTGCTTAAAAAACTTGCTGGAAGTGCCGCAAATGGTGTAATGTATACGGATCATTTCGATCCTGCAAAAGCGCCTACACCTCTTTCAGCAAAATTCATCAAAGAATTTAAAGCAAAATACAATAGAGAACCTAGTGCATTTGCAGCAACAGGCGCAGACGCTTATCTTGTAATTTATAATGCAGCAAAAGAATGCGATACTCCTGCAAACAAAACTTTGAGTAGTTTGAAACAATGTATGGCAAATGCGATTAGACACACAAAACATCTTGAAGCTGTTACAGGATATCTTACAATAGATCCTAAAACTGGAACTCCGATTGACAAACCGGCTGTTATAGAAAAAATCGTAAACGGTAAAACAGAGTTTGTCGAACTTGTAAAACCGTAAATTTTTCTCCCCTTTCGGGGATTGAATGTTGAATTATGTTTTTTTGTAATGCATAATTCAACATTTATATAAAGGTAAATTATGGATTATTTGAAGGCTATTGAAATTGCACCTGATGTTTTTTGGGTAGGTTATGTAATTGAAGATGACCCTTTTCAGTGTCATGTCTATTTGATAAAAAACGGAGATGAATCTATTTTGATTGATCCGGGCAGTATGATAACTTTTCCGGTTGTGCATGAAAAAATCACTTCGGTTGTGCCTTTGAAAGATATCAAATATATTATTATGCATCATCAAGACCCCGACATTACCGGATGTTATTCCACTCTTGAAAAATTATTCCCACAAGGCGAGAGATATATCGTAACACATTACAGAAGCGAAACGCTTCTTAAACACAATCAATGGAAAACACCTTTTTATCTTGTGGATAAAAACGATTGGAAATTAAAAGCGGGTGAGCGGGAACTTGAATTTGTTTTTACTCCTTATGCACATTTTCCCGGAGCGTTTTGCACGTATGATAAAAAAAGCGGCGTTTTGTTTTCTAGCGATTTGTTTGGTGCTTTTATGCCTGAATTTGAACTTTTTGCAAAAAGCGTGGAGGAGTATTTCGAATATGCCAAACTTTTCCATGAACACTATATTCCTTGCAAAACGGTTTTGCAAAACGCTTTGAAACATATAGAAAAGAAAAATCTCAAAATAATAGCCCCTCAGCATGGAAGTATTATCAAAAAAGAAATTATAAATCCTTTGATTAAAAAATTAAAAGATTTGGATTGCGGACTTTATCTTATGGATGAAAAAGTAAGCGATATTAAAATTCTAATGACTACAGAAGAAGTGTGTAAACATTTTATAAATGATATTATTTCACATTCTGAATTTGAAATTGTTTTGGAAAATCTGTTTTATCACATAAAACATAATCTTAAAAAATTAAAAAAGATAAGAATATGCGGAAAATCCTTATTAACAAACAATAAAATATGTTTCGAATACGATGATTTTAAAACAAATGAAAATGAAGAAGAGTTTTTTTTAATTACAAAATATCTTTATAACGAAAAAAACAAAAAAACAGGAGAGCTTAATATTTATATGGGAGATAAACTTACGCAAGAAGAAGAAAAATTTCTAAATTTGCTTTTAAAACATATTATATCTCCTTTAACTGTTTCATTAGAAAAAGAAATAATGTTTATAGTATTGAAAAAAAGAAATAAATTTTTTCACAAAAGAGCTATTACGGATAATTTAACAGAACTTTATAATAGAGAATTTATGGAAGAATATTTGAATAAAAAAATATTGGAAGCCAAAAGATATCATTTTCCGTTAAGTATTGCTTTAATAGATATAGATTTTTTTAAGAAAGTAAACGATAAAAATGGGCATTTGATAGGGGATTGTGTTTTAAAAGAAATAGGTAAAATAATGAAAGAGTTTTTCAGAGGTTCCGATGTCGCCATAAGATATGGAGGTGAAGAATTTGTAATTATTCTGCCTTTTAGCAAATTGAAAGACGCATGTAAAAGAATTGAGGAGTTCAGAAAAGAGATTGAAAATTATATTTTTTGCAGAAAAAAGCATATAAAAATAACAATCAGTAGCGGTGTTTATGAAATAAATGAAAAAGATAATTTAAAAAATTTATTAGAAAATGCGGATAAAAAACTCTATATTGCCAAAAAAAGCGGCAGAAACAAAGTAATTTGTTAAATTATTTTTTAATAATGATATAATTTCGAAAAAAGGTGAAATATGGATGTCGGATTTGTTTTGCAACAAGTCATTAACGGTTTTTCGCTTGGGAGTATGTATGCGCTTATTGCAATAGGTTATACGCTGGTTTATGGAGTGCTTAGATTAATTAATTTTGCACACGGCGATATTATGATGGTGGGAGCTTTTTTGGCTTTTATTTTTGTAGGTATTTTTACGCACTGGACTTTTAAAGATATTTCCATGGGAATGTTTTTTACTGCCGTTGCGATTTCTATTGTTTTAACCGCTATTGTGGGAATATTAACGCATGTAATCGCATATAAGCCACTTCTTGATAAGGGTGCTCCTAAAATTTCGCTTTTGATTACGGCTATCGGTATTTCGTTTTTTCTCGAAAGTCTATTTAATGTTATAGCAAATCAATATCTTGGAGGAACATATCAGGCATTTTATTTTCCAAAATGGTTTTCAACAATTCTGCATATAGGAAGTTTAACGATTCCGGTTTTGACAATTATTGTTCCCGTTCTTACCATATTGTTATTACTTTTACTTTTATATATTTTATACAGAACAAAAATAGGAATTGCCATTAGAGCTTTGGCTTTTGATATTTATACCGTTAAACTTATGGGTGCAAATTCAAATATTATTATTGGTTTTGTATTTGCGCTTGGTTCAGCTCTTGCCGCAATAGGTGGTGTTTCTTTTGCCATGGCTTATCCGAGCATAGATCCTTATATGGGAATGCTTGTTGGTCTTAAAGCGTTTGCGGCTGCTGTTGTTGGAGGTATCGGAAGTGTTACGGGTGCTGTGATAGGAGGATTTATTCTCGGATTTGCAGAAGTTGCAATTCCTGGATTTTTCCCGGAACTTGGGGGTTGGAAAGATGCTTTTGCATTTATTTTATTAATTTTCGTTTTGCTTTTCAGACCTACTGGTATTATGGGAATTGATTTTGAAAGACAAAGGTTTTAATAATGGAAAAAGTAAAATTGAAAATTAAAAATGTAAAAATTATAAATGAAGCCATTGGATATTTTATGTTAATTGCGGCTGTTACAGTTGCTTTTTTGGTATTTTTATTTTTTTCTCCTCATATATTCGGTTCATATACTCTGACGGTTTTGGGCAATATTTATATTTTTATAATTTTGGCAATAAGTTATAATTTAATAAACGGTGTGGCGGGACAATTTTCGCTTGAACCCAACGGATTTGTAGCAATTGGGGCTTATGTAACGGCGATTTTGCTGCTTTCTCCGGAAATAAAAAGCGAATTATATATGCTTACGCCTCCCTTGCCTCTTATAAGAGACGTATTTTTAAATCCTAACGTGCCTTTTAATCCTTTTTTAGTCTTGGTAATTAGCGGAATAGTCTCTTCACTCCTTGCATTAACGCTTGCTTTTCCGGTGTTCAGGGTAAGAGGTGATTATTTGGCAATTGTAACACTTGGATTTGGGTTTATTATTAGAATTTTTCTTATAAATAATCCTGAAATTTCAAATGGTTCTATGGGGCTTGATTCAATTCCGGGATTTGCAAGTTATTTTTGGATAGGAGTTACTTGTTTGGTAACTGTTATTTTGGTATATAATATTGTTTATTCAAAATTCGGAAGAGCTATGAAAGCCGTTCGTGATGATGAAGACGCTGCTCTTGCGATGGGTGTCAATACATTCAAAACAAAAACTTTGGCTTTTATGACAAGTGCGTTTTTTGAAGGTGTCGGGGGCGGACTTTTGGCAAGTTCAATCGGTTCAATCAGTCCCGATCAGTTTACTTTTATGTTAACATTCCAGCTTTTGATAATTATAGTTTTGGGAGGTCTTGGAAGTATGAGTGGAAGTATACTCGGAGCGTTTTTATTTTTGGGAGGAATGGAATTATTAAGACCTCTTGACGATGCGACATGGCATATAGGATTTATTCACGGAATTCCTGGGCTTAGAATGGTAGTGTTTAGCGTGCTTTTGCTTTTGATTATGCTTTTTGCAAGACGAGGATTTTTCGGGAATAAAGAAATTTGGGATTATGTGAAAATAAGGAGAGGAAAATGAGTGATATTTTAAAAATAGGAAAATATGACTTTACAAGCAGACTTATAGTAGGTAGCGGGAAATATCCTGATTTCGAAATTACAAGAGATGCTACTTTGGCAAGCGGTGCGGAAATGATTACGGTAGCTGTAAGAAGAGTAAATATAACTGATCCGAATGAAGAAAATTTAATGGATTATTTTAAGGATACCGATGTTCAAATCCTACCTAATTCCGCAGGCTGCACAAAAGCCGATGAAGCTATTACGCTTTTTAGACTTGTAAGGGAGGCTGTGGGGATTGATATTATTAAACTTGAAATAATAGGAGACACGGCGAAAACTCTTTATCCGGATGTAATGGAAACGCTTAAAGCGTGTGAAGTGTTGGCAAAAGAAGATTTTACGGTTCTTGCTTATACAAATGACGATCCTATTATGGCAAAAAGGCTTGAAAATGCCGGAGCTTCCGCAGTTATGCCTCTTGCTGCGCCTATTGGAAGCGGTCTTGGAGTTCAAAACAGATATAATGTAGTATTCATAAAAGATGCCGTAAATGTGCCCGTAATTGTGGATGCAGGAATTGGAACCGCAAGCGATGCCGCAGTGGCAATGGAGCTTGGGGCTGACGGGGTGCTTACAAACACCGCAATAGCTCAGGCCAAAAATCCTATTGCAATGGCAGAAGCTATGAAATACGCCGTTTTAGCCGGAAGAGCGGCATATAAAGCTGGAAGAATACCTAAAAAACCTTATGCAAGTGCTTCTTCTCCGCTTGAAGGGCTTATAGAATTTTAATGAAAATCATTTCTTTTTTTCTTTTCGGTATTTATATTGCAGCTTGTTTTTATCTTTATTTTATTCAAAATCAAAAAATATTTAATAGAAAATGGGCTAAACCTTACACCCCTAAAAAAGCCAAAATAATTTATTTCAAAACATCAGACGGCGTAAAACTTGAAGGAGCTTATACAAAAAACGCTGAATTTCTTCCTCTTGTTTTGTATTTCGGAGGTAATGCAAATAATGTAATAGAATTTTTGGATAAAATCGCTCCTAAAATAAAAGGATTTAATTTTTTGGGATTTAATTATCCGGGATATGCCGGAAGTGAAGGAACGCCGAGCGAAAAGAAAATTTTGAAATATGCAAGTGAAATTTTTAAAAAATATAGACCCGATTTTGTTATAGGCAGAAGTCTTGGAACTGCCGTAGCTGCGTATTTGGCGTCAAAATATAAATTCAAAGGACTTTTGCTAATAACCCCGTTTGATAGTATAGAACATATCGCAAAAATAAAATATCCGCTTTTTCCGATAGATTTGCTTTTGAAGTATAAATTTAAAGAAGCGGAATTTATAAAAAAAAGTGGAATACCTACGGTGGTTATTGCTTTGAAAAACGATGATATAATACCGAAAGTGTGCCTTGAAAATTTACTTAAAAACATACGAAATTTAAAAGACATTATTTGGCTTGACGGTGTAAAACATGGTGAAATTTACACGTATCCGGATATTTATAAAATTATTCGAAATTCTTTGGAAAAATTAAATAAAAATGAATATTAAAGATTTGAATAATTTAAGCGATGAAGAACTTTTCGACTTAATCGAAAAAGCAAAAAAAATTCTTTCATTCAGACGCTCGGAATGGTTTCATTTTAAAACGGAAGGATGTTTTGTTCCGAAATTTGGACCAGCTTATGTCGCAAAGCTTTATTTGTTGGCAGATGAAATTGAAAGAGATTTTATTCCTTCTAATGGTAAAGAGTGGTGTAAAAAGAAAAAAACATATAAAGAAGATTGGGATGTGGAAGTTAAAAATTTTGATGTTTTGGAAGTTAGACTTAAAACCGGCAAAAAATTCGATGAAAGAGAGTGGTATGTATTTAAAAATGGAGAGCTTGAAAAATTAGCTGATTTGGATGAGGCAAGAGCAATCCTTAAAAATTTGAAATAGAACAAATTTACAAATGAATATTATTTTTGGAGTAAATATTGGGGAAATATTTTTAACTATTTTGCAAATTGCCGAAATTTAGGGATTTATCAAGATTTGTAATGGCGGAGAGGGTGGGATTCGAACCCACGGAACGGTTGCCCGTTCAACGGCTTTCAAGGCCGCCGGTTTCAACCACTCACCCACCTCTCCAAAATAGTGGTGCCCGGGGCCGGACTTGAACCGGCACGGGAAAAACTCCCGAGGGATTTTAAGTCCCTTGCGTCTACCATTTCCGCCACCCGGGCAAATGTGCAAAATTATATTCAAAAGTATTTTAAAAGTCAAATGGAGGCGCCACCCGGATTCGAACCGGGGATCAGGGCTTTGCAGGCCCGTGCCTTAGCCACTTGGCTATGGCGCCGATGGAGCGGGCTACGGGACTCGAACCCGCGACCTCCACCTTGGCAAGGTGGCGCTCTAGCCAACTGAGCTAAGCCCGCATCGGGAATAGAATTATATAAAAAAACTTGAAAAAAAGCAAGGAAAAATTAAAGCTGAGGACCTGCTTTTTCGTATTCTTTTCCTTCTTTGACGTCTTCGTATCTTTTGAAGTTTCGAATAAACATTTCGGCCAGTTTAACTAATTCTTTATCGTAATCTTCTTTATTTTCCCAAGTATTTCTCGGATTTAGAACTTTTGTATTTACTCCCGGCAGTTCTTTTGGCATTGCCAAATTAAAAACCGGAAGTATTTCAAATTCAGCTTTTTCAATACTTCCATCAAGTATTGCGTTGATGCAAGCTCTTGTGTCTTTGATGCTCATTCTTTTTCCGACACCGTAAGCTCCACCAGTCCATCCGGTATTTACAAGATATACATTTACTTTATGTTTATCAACTTTTTCTCCCAAAAGTTTTGCATATACAGTTGGATGAAGAGGTAAAAACGGCTCACCAAAACATGCGCTAAAAGTTGCAACAGGTTCGGTAATTCCTCTTTCCGTTCCGGCTACTTTGGCAGTATAGCCACTTAGAAAATAATACATTGCTTGTTCTTTCGTAAGTTTGGATACAGGTGGCAAAACTCCGAAAGCATCGGCAGTTAGAAAAATTATGTTTTTAGGATGTCCGCCTTGAAGGGTGCATTCGTGATTTTGGATATGTTCTATCGGATAGCTAACCCTTGTGTTTTCCGTTTTGCTTGAATCTGTAAAGTCAACTTCTCCGTTTTCTTTGATAACGACGTTTTCTAATAGGGCTCTTCTTTTAATGGCATTATAAATTTCAGGCTCGCTTTCTTTGTCAAGGTTGATTACTTTTGCATAACATCCGCCTTCGAAGTTAAATACCCCGTTATCATCCCATCCGTGTTCGTCATCACCTATAAGCTTTCTATTCGGATCTGTTGAAAGTGTTGTTTTACCGGTGCCGCTAAGTCCGAAAAAGAGTGCCACATCTCCTTTTTCACCGACATTTGCAGAACAGTGCATAGAAAGCTTACCTTCAAGCGGTAGCCAGTAATTCATCATGGTAAAAATACCCTTTTTAAGCTCTCCTCCATATAAAGTTCCGCTCATTACAGCTTTGTTTTCTTCTATATTAAACGCTACGAAAACATCGCTGTTTAATCCTTCTTTTTTCCAGTTTGGATATCTTGCTTCACCTGCTACAAAGAAAGTGAAATCGGGTTTAAAATTTTTTAATTCTTCAATACTTGGCAATATAAACATATTCATTACAAAATGCGCTTGCCAGGCAATTGGAGTTATAAATCTTATCGCTCTTCTACTTTCTTTGCTTGCACCGACAAAAACATCAATTACATATAATTCGCCGAATTTGCTTAATTCTTCTTTTGTAAAATTTTCGAGATTTTTAAAAGTTTCAAGACTTATAGGCTGATTTATCTCCCCCCATGCTATATATTTTTCGCTTGGCAGTTGTTTTACGAAAAATTTGTCTTTTGGGCTTCTGCCTGTGAATTCTCCTGTATCAACAGCTGTCGCTCCGCTTGATGTTGTTACTACTTCGCCTTTTTTTAATGTATCTTCGATTATTTTGTCATAATTCGGATTATGTATAACATTTGCAGTATCAATTCCTAAATTTTGAAGTTCTTTTATCATAAATTTCTCCTAAAAATGTGGTTTGATTGGATTAAAATTATAACAAAAAAAGAATTTTTAATAAAATTGAAGAATTAAAAAAAAAGAAGAAAATCAAAGATCTTTTTCAAGACCTGATTTTTTTAGAGTGAATTCTACAAATTTATAGCCGACTATAATTAAAATAGGCCATATGAAAAATAAAATCACTCCCCAAGTTGTATCAATTTTATGAACATCCGGGTTAATTCCGTTTGGCATTAATTGTTCATTTGCAAAAAGAAAACTTCCGAAAAATACCATTAAAAGTGCTATTAATTTTCTCATTCTCACTCCTTAATATGCATGAGATTCTGGGTCCGCTATTTCTTCTTTTGTAATAGGACCATTTTTTTTCATTTGATACCATACCCAAATAATGTATGCCAAAACAAACGGAACAGCAACACTTACCCAGGCCATAACTTCAAGCGTATATTTGCTTCCGGATGCGTTTTGAATTGTCAAAGAACTTTGTAAATCTGCATAACTTGGATAGAACGGTGTTCCGAAAAGTCCTGCAATTATAACTACTATAATTCCGATTAAAACAATACCAAGTCCACTATACCAAATGCCTTTTGTTGAAGTTCCGAAAGCTGAAACAAATACACCCCATACATACAATACAAGCCCTATTAATAATACAATTAAAGGAATTGCTCCAAATGACAATAAATTGTGTAAATATTTACCTGCAACTCTTGTAACAACACCTGTATGGATATCGTAAGAATATCCTTTCATTGTAATAAAGCCGTATAGAACTATTAACAAAGCAATTAATAAAACAATAAAACATTTTTTAAGTGTGCTTCTAATTCTTGCAATAAGTTCAGGAAATTCATTATTGTCTATATCGTTAATTAACCATAAACCACCAAGAATTCTTGCAGCTGCAAATAATAAAACACCGAAAGAGAGGTTAAACCATGCTCCGTGTCTGAAATCTATTGCAGCTTCCAAACCTCTTAGATTAAATCCGTTTGAAGCTGTTCCCCAATGCAAGACTCTGGTGATAGGATCATATGTAAAGTTGCTTCCGGTAAAGAATGTTCCTATTGCAGCACCTATTAAAAGCATTGTAACAATACCATTAAAATATAGGAAAAATTTATAAGCACCTTTTCCTATAAGATTTCCTTCTTTGTTCATATATTCATATGAAACCGCTTGAAGAACGAAACCAAATAAAATCAACATCCATACCCAATAAGCTCCACCGAAACTGACAGAATAAAATAATGGAAATGCTGCATATAAAGCACCTCCAAAAAGAACCAATGTTGTAAAAGTAAGTTCCCATTTTCTACCGAGAGAGTTTGTAATGGCTCTCTCTTCCATTTCATTTTTTGCCGTATGAAATAAAGACTGTCCGCCTTGGACGAACGTCATAAGTAAAAATAATCCTGCTAAAACCGCAACAATTATCCAAAAATATACTTGTAGATAAAAATGTGTTGCGTCCACTGTATTTGGTGCCCAAGTCATTATTGCGCTCCTTTTGGTCCGTGTTTAACGACCGTAAATAGGATTTTAAGTTCAGCAATACCCAATATGACAAATGCTACTAAAAATAAGAAAAATGTAGCTTGAACATTTGCCAATGCAATAGGTGTTACCGATTCTGCTGTCGGAAGAACTCCGAATACTGTCCATGGTTGTCTTCCTATTTCTGCACTCATCCATCCGAAACTTGTTGCTATCCAAGGCAATGGTACAGATAAAACTGCAAGTTTTTGAAGTAAAGAAGAATTTGCAAAAGCGCCTTTAACAATACTAAACCATGCCCAAATAAATAGGATAATAAACCAGAATCCCAAAGCTACCATTATATGAAATGCATAAAACACAGGTGCTACTGGTGGATGTATTAAATCAGGATTACTAACATTTTTGAAATATCCGTATCCTATTAAATCAGCTTTTCGTATAACCAATTCTTTGGAATTTGCAGCATTTTCCAATACTTTGCCTTTAAGATTTGCCGGCCATACAACCGTATAAAAATCGTTTTTTGCTTTTTGCATAGCAGCAATATCGCCTTTTTCTTTTGCTGCATGATAAGCAAGTAAATCTGCTTTTGCCTCTGCACCTATTTTTGCAAGTTTTTTAAGAGACCAAATTCCATACTTTGGATTTCCTTGAATTAAATCTTTAAGCCCAGGAACATATGCGTTAAAACTATGTTTACCGAGAATCGAAAGCATATGAGGTATTTCGATTTTAAATGCCCATGTTTGATCATTGCTATTTACGCTTAATGCAGGAACATCTTTTGGAATACCTATTGCAACAATAGGAGCTCCTTTTTCACCTATATAAAGCCCTTCCATCGCTGCTATTTTAGTAGGCTGGGTATTTGTTACTTCATAAGCGTGATCGTCTCCGATTATAGCAACGAAAATTGAAGCTATTAAACCGAACGCTGCTGCTACAGCAGCTGATTTTTTAGCAAATTCAACATGTTTTTTTCTAAGCAAATAAAATGCTGAAATTCCTAGCACAAATACCGATGCAAGAGTATAACTTGCACTTACAACGTGTAAAAATTTAACTTGTGAAACCGGTTGCATAATAAGTTTCCAGAAGTTAACCATTTCAAGTCTTGAAGTGGCTATATTGAAATTACCGAATTCATTGCTCGGATGTTGCATAAAGCCGTTTGCAATCAAAATCCAAAGAGCCGATAGGTTTGAACCTATTGCAAGTAACCAAGTTGATGCAAGGTGGACACCTTTACTAACTCTTTTCCATCCGAAAAATGAAATTGCCGCAAATGTTGCTTCCATAAAAAATGCAACAATACCTTCAATTGCCAAAGGTGCTCCGAATAAGTCACCAACAACCCAAGAATAAGTCGACCAGTTTGTTCCGAATTCAAATTCGTGAATAATACCGGTTGAAAGTCCTAATGCAAAGTTAATTGCAAAAAGCAACTGCCAAAATTGTGTAATGTTTTTCCACTCCTTTTTTCCTGTTTTTACGTAAATTGTTTCGTAAAACGCTACGATAAACGACATACCAAGTGTGAATGGAACGAAAAAAAAGTGAAACAGTGCCGTCATTGCGAACTGGGCTCTTGCCCATTCTAGCATGTTAACATCTACATGCATAGCTATTCCTCCTTTTTATGTTTATCGGCTCTGATCTTTGTGAGTTGTTGTAAAAAGAGCTGTTGCCTCATCTCAGGATTTTTAACCTCCCTTTTTAAGGTAGGCATTAAAAAAGCTCTTATAACCACAAAGATCACAACCAGTTTGATAATAATAATAACCCAAAGCTTCCGCCCCAGATCCGACAGGTTTTTAAACCCGTCTATGTAAAAAAACAAAATGCGTTTAAACATAATAGCCCTCCTTCGAGGCTGTAAAAATTATATATCAATTTGAATTTATAGTCAATACAAATTTTGTCATTTTTTAATTTTATTTTAACAAAATGGGAAAAAAGTTATAAATGATCATTCATTTTGAAAGGAAAAAAGGGAAATTAATCGACTTTGACTTCTTTTGTGTCGCTTTCCCATAAACCGTGTTTTGTGCAATAAGCCATTGCAGTGAGTTTTAGATTTTTTTTAGGAATAATGTAAAAATCAACTTCAACTTGGCTTTTTTCGTTTCCAAGTGTTCCGGGAGTAAAAGTGGCTTGACCAAGCAATCTTTCTCCGTCCCAAAGCTGCACATATGCAATATAATGATCAAAATCATCAGGATGAGCGTATTCGTTTCCGACTTTTACTTTAACTTTAAATTTTTCTCCTGCTTTTGCGCTTTCTTCGCAAATAATAAAAGGTGAATGTCTGTCAATGTAATCTTTTTTTGCTTCCCTGTCGATTTGAGAAATATCTACATATCTGTTGATTTTTGGCATTTTTGCCTCCTTTTGATAAAATTTTCAAAATATTATAACACAAAATTACGAATAAGACAAATTTTATCTTTTTTAATATGGGAAATGGAAAGAGGGAAAAAGATGAAAAAAATCGAAATTTTTACGGACGGAAGTTCTTTGGGAAATCCGGGTGCAGGAGGATGGTGTGCTATTTTACGATATAAAAATAATGAGAAAATAATTAGCGGAGGCGAAGAAAACACCACAAACAATAGAATGGAACTAAAAGCGGTAATAGAAGCTTTAAAAGCGCTCAAAGAGCCATGTGATATCGAACTTTTTGCAGATTCGCAATATGTTTTGAAGGGTATAAACGAATGGTTGGAAAACTGGGTTAGGAAAAATTTTAAAAATGTGAAAAACATCGATTTGTGGCAAGAATTTCTGCTTCTCAGTAAAAATCATAAAATAAATATAAATTGGGTCAAAGGGCATTCAGGACACAAAGAAAACGAAATTTGTGATAAAATTGCAAAGAATGAAGCGTTAAAAAGGAAAAAAAGTGCTGATATCTAAGGAAGATATTTTAAAATATCTCTCAAATGTTCCTCCCGTGCCGGAAAATGTTAAAAAAGCATTGGAATATTTGAATAAAGGAGATATAAAAAACGCTGCGATTGAAGCCGAAAAAGATCTTATTTTAAAAAAACAGATAGAAAAAGTGGTCAATAGTGCATATTATTCCTTGAATAATGAAGTAAATGATATGTTACAACTTTTTACACTTCTGGGCATGGAAAAATCAAGAAGTCTTATATACTCTTATTTGGTTTCATTGTTGGAGCCGAAAAGTTGGAAAATATTTAAAATAAATTTTTTTGATTTTCAAGGTGCATTTATGAAAAAATATGAAGAAGCAATGGTTTTGGAATATGATGAGAAAACGTATAAAAAATATGCCGAAATCGGAGCAATTGTTCCCGCTGCCGTGTGTGTTTGCGATTCGTTGCTCGGAGATAAAAAAGAGCAGGTGAATATTGTAATGTCGTCTGTTCCTTTGGAATATTCCACTCTTATAAAAAGAATGAGCGGATTTTCTTTGTTTGAGCTTGCTGGCAAAATCGCTTTTCTTTGGGGGCTTGATGAGGAAAAAATCGAAATTTTAAAAAAAAGCGAATGCAAAAAATGCTCTGAAAAAATGCCCGCATTGATCCATTTTGTTTTTTTTGCATTGGTAAGCCGAAAAGAATTTGTGGATATTAATTCTTTAATAGAATTTAATCCGCAATGCATAGAACTAATTCCAAAAACATACGAAAGGATGATAAATGATAGCTAAGCAATTACAAAAGAGCTTAGGTTATCAATTTAAAGATGAAAAATTGATAACCGAGGCTCTTACTCACAGGAGCTATTCGAGAAATTTTAATAATGAAAGGCTCGAATATCTCGGAGATGCCGTTTTGGATTTGATTGTGGGGGAGTATTTGTATAAACTTTTTCCCGAAGCGGAAGAAGGGATGCTTTCGAAATTAAGAGCCGCTTTGGTTAATGAGGAATCATTTGACAAATTGGCAAAAAGAATTAATCTCGGAAAATATCTTTTACTCTCTTTGGCAGAAGAAAACAACGGTGGTAGGGAAAAACCTTCTATTCTTTCAAGTGCTTTTGAAGCGTTAATAGGAGCGGTATATCTTGAAGCCGGATTTGAGAAGGCAAAAGATATCGCATTGAAACTTTTAAAAGAGGAATATCCCGAGATTACACCGGAAAATCTTTTAAAAGATTATAAAACCACTCTACAAGAAATCACCCAGGCGCATTTCGGAGAAGTTCCGGAATATAGGCTTATCAATACAAAAGGTCCGGATCATAAAAAAGAGTTTGAAATAGGAGTTTTCATAAATAATAAGGAATATGCAAGAGCGCTTGGGAAAAGTAAAAAAGCAGCACAACAAGAAGGTGCGAGAATTACTATTGAAAAACTTAAAAAAGAGCTCAATTTATAATAAAAGGGAGAAAATAAATGGCTGTAATTAAACTTGAAATCAATTGAAATAATCGATCAAAATATAGTGCTTTATTTGATAATTGCAAAAAGAGAAAATTTTTATAATCATTTATAAAAAGAATATAACGGAGGTAAATGTGTTTAACAGTTTCGGAGAAATTTTCAGGTTTACAACATTCGGAGAATCGCACGGTAAAGCAATTGGTGTCGTAATTGACGGGGTTCCAGCTGGAATAGAATTTGATAAGGAATTTTTAATTAATGAGCTTGATAGAAGAAGACCGGGGAAAAACAGGTTTGCAACTTCAAGAAACGAAAGTGATACCCCCGAAGTTTTAAGCGGCGTTTTTGAAGGCAAAACGACAGGAACACCCATTGCGATAGTTATTTTTAACAAAAACCAAAAAAGCAATGATTATTCGAATATAAAAGATATTTTCCGTCCCGGACACGCCGATTTTACATATTTTTACAAATATGGCATCAGAGATTACAGGGGAGGGGGCAGAAGCTCTGCGAGGGAGACTGCTGCAAGAGTAGCCGCAGGTGCGGTTGCAAAGATGATTTTAAAAGAATTTGGTATCGAAATAGAAGCCGGGGTGATTGAAATAGGCGGAATTAGAACTGAAAATTTAGATTATGAATATGCCAAAAATTCTCCTATTTTTGCACTTGATAGGGAAATAGAAAAAAAATGGATGGAAATGATAGATAATGCAAGAAAAGATCATAATTCGTTCGGAGGAGCGGTTAAGCTTAGGATTAAAAATCTGCCTATCGGACTTGGAGAGCCCATTTATTATAAACTTGATAATGTTTTGGCATCCGCGATGGTAAGTATAAATGCTGTAAAAGGGGTGTATATCGGAAATACCGAGGCTCATAAACTTACAGGTCTTCAAAATAATGACGAAATAAGCAAGGAAGGCTTTTTAAGCAATTATTCAGGCGGAGTTTTGGGCGGTATCAGTAACGGTGAAGATGTTGAAGCGGAAATTTATTTCAAACCCACTCCTTCGATTTTTAAACCTCAAAAGTCTGTTGATGTTAACGGAAATGAAGTCGAGGTAAACCTCAAAGGCAGACACGATCCAATTGTTGCAATAAGAGGAAGCGTAGTGGTTGAAGCTATGGGAGCATGTGTTGTGGCGGATATGTTGATGTTAAACGCTACAAGAACAATTGAAAAACTTAAAAAAATTTATCAGTAAATATGGATTGCCAGCCAGATAGCCGTTTTTTTTGTTTTAAGCAAGGTATGGGGTGTATTTGCCGGTATAAAAAGAAAATCGCCGGTTTTTAGTTTTTTAATCTCTCCGTTTATTTCTATTTTTGCACAGCCTTTTAGCAGCACTACAAACTCATCTTCTTTTTGAATGAATTTTTGCGGAGTTTTTAGGGTATTGGAGATAATCTTTTTAATTTCAATATTTTTGTGTTTTAGTAGGGTTTTGAAAATTTCGCTGTTTAATTCCGGCAAATTTTCAATTTCTAATAAATTCATCGCTTTTCCTTAAAAAAATTTTCAGTGATTTTTTTTCTCTCCATCCCATTTTGTAATATATGATTTTATCTAAATATTCTTTTGCCTCTTTATAATCAATTCCTAATTTTTTTGCATATTTTTTAAGTGTTACATAAGGTATTTTTTGTTTTGTTTTTAGAAATTCGTTTATTAATTTTTCATATTTTTTATAATCTTTATTTACGCAAAATCTTGCAAATACAAACGGAAGAGAATATTTTTTATACCATTCGTTGGCCAAATCGATGCAGTTTTTTTGCTTAAAGGCCTTATCTCCTATTATTACTTTTCCTTTTATATTCAAAACTTTTGCCAAAATATTCGAGGTTGCCGATTCAAAATCCTCCCCTTCTCCGGAGCATACAAGAACGGTTTTAACGTGTTTTTTTGCAATAATTCCTATATCGAAACATTTTTTGTTTTTGGATTTTACGGAGGATATAAAAGCGGCGTCGATAGCTCTTTTTTCAAACATTGCATTTATTGTGCTCGGAACGCCTTTTTTTATTTTTATATTCTTTTTTTTCAAAAATTGATAAAATGGCAAAAGATTTAAATAATCAATATGACCGAACATAAAAACCTTTTTTGAAATTTTAACACAAAAGGATGCAAATGGTGAGTGTGGAATTTTTGGGACCAATACAAATGGAAAAAAAAGAATTTAACGTTCAAAGCGTTAGGGAACTTAAAGACGAACTTTATAAAATTCCCGAGCTTGAAGATTGGTTGGAGAGCTTGGCTGTTGCCGTTAATGATAAAATAATAACGTCTCTTGACACTCCTTTAAAAGACGGAGATAAAGTTGTGCTTTTGCCGCCTGTTTGCGGAGGATGATTTTTTAAGTTAAAAGTGAAAAATTAAAAGTGAAAAATGGAGGGGTAAATGGATAATATGATTTTGGAAATTTATAAGGGAGGTATTCCCGTAATAGAAGTTTTAGACAGATGGTATAATGATTTAAAGCTCGAAGGATACGGAGCGATGATTCCTTTCATAGGGATAGTAAGACCCGATAACGGAATTGAGGGGCTCAGTTTTGATTTGTATTTGCCTCTTTTAAGCGAATGGTTTAAAAAATGGAATGCTCTTAAAGAAGCCAAAATTACAATGGCACACAGTTTCGGTGATGTGATGGTGGGAGAAACCAGCTTTTTGTGTGCAATATGGACAAAGCACAGAAGAGAAGGTTTTAAATATTTAGAAGAATTTGTCGAGGATTTCAAGGCAAACGCTCCTATTTGGAAATACGATTTAAAAAACGGAAAAAGAATTTTTGCCGGAGATAGGGCAAAACCACTTCCAGAAGCGGGAATTTTAGGTTAATAAATGAGTAGATGGGTATATGAAGTAATAAATAACCAATATACTAATAACAAATATACAAATAAACGAAAGGTTTAAAATGGCACATATAAGTTTTAATGAATCAATAAAAATTTTAAATGAAAATTTACCGGGCGTTAAAGGGAGCGAAAAAGTATTTTTAAGCGAATCTCTCGGAAGAGTTTTGGCGGTAGATATAGCCGCAAAATATGACAATCCGTATATGCCTACCGCTTCAATGGACGGGTATGCGATAAATTATGAGGATATTAATAGTGAAATTAAAATTATCGGCAAAAATCCGGCGGGTCATTTTGATATAAAAGAAATTAAAAGGGGTGAGTGTGTAAAAACATATACCGGTTCGTTTATGCCTGAAAATGCCAATACGCTTGTTCCTATTGAAAATGTTGAGGTAAAAGGCGATAAATTAATTATAAAAGAGAAAGTAAACAGAGGCTTTTCTGTTAGACCTGTTGGGGAAGATTTTAAAAAAGGCGAAGTTTTAATAAAAAAAGGCACTTTAATTACAGCCGGTGAAATTGGTGTTTTAGCATCTCTTGGCATTCCTGTTGTTGATGTTGTTAAAAAGCCTATTGTATCAATTCTTGCAACGGGAGAGGAGGTTGTGGATTTGGGAGAAGAATATAAAATAGGGCAAATTAGAAGTTCAAATAACTATACCCTAACAGCACTTGCTAAATCTTTTGGGTTTGAAGCTATTAATTTAGGAATTGCGGGAGATGTGAAAAAAGAAATTAAATCGAAAATATTAGACGCTCTAAAAACCAGTGATGTAGTGGTAACCACCGGAGGAGTGAGTGTGGGGGATTTTGATTTTGTAAAAGAGATAACGGGAGAGTTTGATGTTCTTTTTCACGGGGTAAATATTAAACCGGGACAATGGATAATGATAGCAAAGGCAGGGGATAAATTCATTGTTTCGCTGCCGGGATTTCCTTACAGCTCTTTTGTAACATTTTTGCTTTATGTCGTTCCGATTTTAGAATCTCTTGAAAATAAAAAAGTAATTAAAAAAATAAAAGCTAAATTAAAACACGATTTTGTAAAAAAATTCAAAAAATATCAATTTGTTGCTGTGAATATTGAATTTAACGGCGAATTTTTTGTAGATACTATTGGTAAAAAACAAGGAAGCAGCGGAATACTTACCAATTTAATAGGGAATAAAGCGTTAATGTGTTTGCCAGAAGGACTTTATGAGTTAAAAGAGGGAATCGTAGTTGATGTTTTGGTTTATGAGAGGGTTATGTAAGTGGAGAATGGAGAAATTATTAAGAGAATAAAAGATATTGAAGAAGGATTGAATATTAAAAATAGTTCTTGAAATAATAGACGAAAGGATAAAAATGAAATTAAAAACACCAATGTATGTGATTGAAGAGGATAAATTAGAAAATAATCTTAAAATTTTAGATAGGGTTCAAAAAGAGGCAGAATGCAAAATTTTAGTAGCTCTAAAAGGTTATGCTACTTGGGCTACATTTGATTTACTTGAAAAATATCTAAGCGGTGCAACGGCAAGCGGGCTTTGGGAGGCAAAGCTTGGGGCTATGAAACCTTGGGAAGTCCATACATATGCACCGGCATTTAAAGATGATGAAATAGATGAAATTGCCGATATTTCTCATACAGTTGTTTTTAATTCATTTAATCAATTAAAAAGGTTTGAAGAAAGAGTAAAAAATAAAGCGCTTATAGGGCTTAGGGTAAATCCGGGAGTTTCATCTGCTCCGGTTGCGCTTTATGACCCTTGTGCTGCGTTTAGCCGACTTGGGATTACAAAAGAAAATTTCAAAGCCGATAAACTAAAAAACGTAAGCGGACTTCATTTTCACGCACTTTGCGAGCAGCTTGACACTGCACTTGAAAAAACTCTTGAAGGATTTGAGAAGAATTTTGGCGAATTTATAAAAGATATGGAATGGGTAAATTTTGGCGGAGGTCATCATATTACAAGAAGTGATTACAATGTCGAAAATTTAATCAAAATAATTAAAGAATTTAAAAACAGATACCCAAATTTAAAAGATATTTATTTAGAACCGGGTGAAGCTGTGGGGCTTAACGCCGGATATTTAGAAGCTGAGGTGTTGGATATTATTGATAACGGAATGAAAATAGCAATTCTTGATACCTCAGCGGAAGCCCATATGCCAGATGTCTTAGCAATGCCTTATAGACCTGTTGTAAGGGAAGCAGGTAAGCCCGGTGAGAAAAAATACACTTATAGATTTGGAGGGGTTACTTGCCTTGCCGGGGATGTGATAGGAGATTATAGCTTCGATGAGCCTTTGAAGGTGGGAGATAGAATAATTTTTGAAGATATGGCGATTTATACGATGGTGAAAAACACGGCGTTTAACGGAATAAAACTTCCGAGTATTGTAATTAAAAGAAAAAGCGGCGAATTTTATATTTCGCGCGAATTTCATTATGAGGATTTTAGGGACAGGTTAAGTTAAAAAAATAGATAAAAAAATATAGCTCAAAAATAAAGGAAAATAATTTTATTCCTATTCTGTTTTGATAGAAAAGAATGCAACGGCGATGATTATCCATCCGATAAAAAATAAAATTCCGCCGATGAAAATAATACTCAATATTCCTCCCCAGAAAAACACATCCGCCGCTGTTTTGAAAAGTTTTTCGTTTGTTATTTCATAAACGCCGTAAAAGATCTGTTTGTATAAAATTCCCAAGATAATCTGTAAAGTTACAAAAATTAAATATCCTATTATGAGTATAGAACCGAATAAAATATCGTTATTGAATGTGTCATAATTTGAAAGACTTAATAATATAAAAAAGGCTATAACAAATAAAAACATAGCAACAAATCCCAAAACAATCGAAATAATCCATTTTTTAAATATACCTTTTTCTTTTGCTTTATCCGAAAATCTTTTTAAAGCGATACTTAGCATAATAATTCCTATGATAGAAAAAATAAAACCTATATAAGGTATCCAGCCGAGAATTAGAAAAATCGTTCCAAGACCTCCCAGTATAGGTGTGTTTGATTCGATATTTAATCTCGGATAATTTACAGCACCGATAAAATATATGTTTTTAGCTATGTTTTCATCTGTTTCGAAATCCACTTCCGCTCCTTTGGCGGGAGGGATTTTTTCTTTCCATTCGTTTAAATCGAATTTATATCTTTTTTCATCATCACCCAAAATAATGCCCCCGTTTTCTTCAATTGCAAGTATTCTCCCTTTCATTCATTCTCCTTTTTTAGGAATTATAGCAGATTTAATATACATTTAATATTTTACATTTAAAAATATACATTATATAATACCGCCAAAAAAAGGTTTTAAGTGAGTAAAAAGTTAATAATTGTCGAATCGCCCGCAAAAGCGAAAACCATTAAAAATTTTTTGGGAAAAGGTTATGAAGTCGTTGCAAGTAAAGGGCATATAAGGGATTTACCTAAAACTTCGTTTGGTATAAAAATAGAAAATAATAAATTTATTCCACAGTATCGTGTTACAAAAGATCATCAATTAATTGCGAAAGAACTCAAAGAAAAAGCAAAAAAAGCTGATGAAATTTTTATAGCAACGGATGAAGACAGAGAAGGGGAGGCGATAGGCTATCATATTGCCAATGTAATAGGTAAAAATCCGGATGAGCTTCCGAGGATCGTTTTTCATGAAATTACCAAAAAAGCCATAAAAAACGCACTTGAAAATCCAAGACGCTTGGATATGAACAGAGTAAACGCCCAGCAAGCCAGAAGGCTGCTTGATAGGATTGTCGGTTATAAACTCTCTCCTTTGCTTAATAAAAAAATTCAAAAAGGATTAAGTGCCGGAAGAGTGCAAAGCTCCGCTTTAAAACTTGTGGTTGATAGGGAGCGGGAAATAAGGGAATTTAAACCTCGGGAATATTGGAGTATCGAGGGAATTTTCAAAGGTGTTGAAGGTAATTTGATTAAATATAACGGTAAAAAACTTGATAAATTTGATATTAAAACAAAAGACGAAGCGCAAAAAATAGTAAATGAATTAAAATCTTTAAATTATAAAGTTTCGAAGATAGAAAAAAAGATAACAAAAGTAAAATCTCCGGCTCCTTTTATGACTTCGACCCTTCAACAAACAGCCAGCAGCGAGCTTGGGTTTTCTCCTAAAAAAACAATGCAAATAGCCCAAAAACTGTATGAAGGCGTGAAAACGCCGGTAGGTGAAACGGGAATAATCACATATATGAGAACGGACAGTTTGAATATTGCCGATGAAGCAAAAGAATCGGCACTTGAAGTGATTGAAAAAACCGTAGGCAAAGAATATGCCGAAGCCAAAACATACAAGACCAAATCAAGCTCCGCCCAAGAAGCCCATGAAGCTATAAGACCCGTTGACGTGAGGCTTAATCCGGATGAGCTTAAAAATTATTTAAAACCGGATGAATTTAAGCTTTACAGACTGATTTACAATCGTTTTCTTGCAAGTCAGATGAAAGATGCGGTATTTGAAACACAAAATATTTATCTAACAAGCGAAAAAGGGGAATTTAAAATAAGCGGCAGAAAACTTGTTTTTGACGGATTTTACAAGGTTTACGGCAAACCGAGCGCCGATACCTTGCTTCCGGAATTCAAAGAAGAAGAGGAGATAAAAGCAGAGGAGATAAAAGCAACCCAGCATTTTACCAAACCGCCCGAAAGATATACGGAAGCAAGTTTAATAAAAAAACTCGAATCCCTCGGAATTGGAAGGCCTTCTACATATGCACCGACTATTACACTTTTGCAAAACAGACATTATGTCGAGGTAAAAGATAAAAAGCTTTATCCTACCGAAATTGCTTTTACGGTGATTGAAACGCTTGAAAAATATTTTCCCGATATTGTGGATGCGAATTTTACTGCAAATATGGAAGAGATGCTCGATAATGTCGCAAGCGCCAAAAAAGATTGGCAGGATGTTTTAAGGGAATTTTACAAACCTTTTATCGAACTCATTCAAAAAGGAGAAAAAGAGATACCTTCTCAAAAAATAGCAAAACCAATAGGGGAGCTTTGTCCTCAGTGTGGAAGCGAGCTTGTAATAAGAAAAGGAAGGTTCGGGGAGTTTATTGCGTGCAGCAATTATCCCAAATGCAAATATACAAGGCCTATTGAAGAAGAGGTGAAAAAAACAGATATAAAATGTGATAAATGCGGGGCCGATATGGTTATCAAAAGAGGCAAAAGAGGTGAATTTTTAGCATGCAGCAATTTTCCCGAATGTAAAAACACAAAGCCATTGAAAGAACCGGAAAAGCTTGATGATGTCAAATGTCCGGAATGCGGAGGCGATATAATTAAAAGAAATTCAAGACGGGGTGAATTTTATGGATGCAGCAATTATCCCGAATGCAAATTTATATCCAAATACCGTCCTGTAAACAAAAAATGTCCAGAATGCGGGTATTTGATGGCAAAAAGGACTTTTAGGGGCAAGGAAGTGTATGAATGTATAAAATGCAAACATAAAGAAGAGAGGAAAAATTAGATGAAAATAGGAATTATGTCCGATACGCATAAAAAGATAGGAAGAGCAAAAAAGGCGATAGATTTATTGATTGAGAAAGGAGCGAAGTTTATTGTTCACGCCGGAGATATTGTTGAAGAGGAAGTTTTAAAATATCTTGAAGAAAAAACAAAATATGTGGCGGTTTTCGGAAACAATGATTATCATCTTTATAAGTTTGCCGATAAATACAATCTTGTAAGCGAACCGTATTATTTTAAATTGGCAGAAAAAACGTTTAAGCTTATGCATTATCCAAAATATATGTTTCCGCTTGATGTCGATATTATAATATACGGTCATACGCACGATGTAGATATCAGTTTTAACGGTAAAAATCTTATTCTTAATCCCGGCGAAGTTTGTGCAAGGGATAGCGGTTTTTCAAGCTGTATGACGCTTGATGTTGAAGAAAATAAATATATTGTAACGCTTTATTATAGGAAAATCAAAACAGATGAATGGAAAAGTAAAATTAAAGAATTTATCTTGCCAAAGGTAAATAATTGATTTATTTATGTGCTATTAGCAATATTCGCTCGGGCGCTTGCAAGGAAGATTGCAAATTTTGCACCCAAAGTGTCAGATGGGGAGCGGATATCAAAAGGTTTAAGGAAAAAAGCATTGAAACAATACTAAACGAGGCAAAACTTGCCAAAAAAAACAGAGCCGCCGGTTTTTGTCTCGTAACAAGTGGAAGGGGGCTTGATGAAAAAACGCTTGAATATGTATGCCGCTGTGCAAGAGCAGTTTTAAAAGAAGTCGATATAAAAATAATCGCTTGCAACGGAATAGCCGGTAAGGAAGAATTGAGAGAGCTTAAAAAAGCGGGCGTTAGTATTTATAACCACAATCTTGAAACAAGTCGCGAATATTATCCGAAAATCTGCTCCACTCATAGTTGGGATGAAAGGTTTGAAACGTGTGAAAATGTAAAATCCGTCGGACTTAGGCTTTGCAGCGGGGGAATATTCGGTATGGGCGAAAGCGAAAAAGACAGAAACTCCCTGCTAAATTCTCTAAAACAGTTAAATCCGGATGGTATTCCGATTAATTTTTTTATTGAGAATTCTAAACTTCCCCTTAATGCTATGCATAATAAAAAAATGGCGCTTAAAATTATTAAAATGTTTAGGGAAAATTTTAACGATGCAGTTATTATGCTTGCAGGGGGCAGGGAGTTGGTTTTCGGCGATGATTTTACACAAGGCTTAAAAGCCGGAGCCAATAGTATCGTAATTGGGGATTATTTAACCGCAAAAGGCGAAAGACCTGATAAAGACATTGAAATTTTACAAAAAGAAGGATTTGAAATAGCAAATGAATGCTGAGATTGTTTTAATTTTAACACTTGCCATAATTTTGCTTATATCTCCGTTTGTAAGTAATATTTTAAAACTGCCCGTTTCAATAGTTGAAATAGTTCTCGGTTCATTGGCGAATGCTTTCGGATTATTACATAATAATGAAATGTTTAAAATACTTGCGGAAGTCGGGTTTTTATATTTAATGTTATTAGCAGGGATGGAGGTTAATTTAAAAGAACTTTTAAAAATGGGCAAGAATCTTTTTATAAAAGGTTTTTTGTTTTTAATTGTTTTGTATATGTTAAGTATTTTAAGTATTTTTTTATTTAAATATTCTTTTATTTTTATTCTTATACTTCCTCTTATTTCGATAGGTCTTATGCTCTCAATCCAGCAAGAAATCGGTAAACAGCCTTGGCTTGATCTGGCTATAAAAATAGGAGTTTTGGGTGAGCTTGTTTCGATTTTGCTTTTAACGGTTGTAAGCGGATATTTCGAGTTTGGTTTTAATAAGGAGCTTATAAGAAACATAGGTATACTTTTTGGCTTTTTGATGTTTTTAACATTGATTTTCTTGATATTAAGAACAATTTTTTGGTGGTATCCGAAACTTAAAATTTATCTGATGCCGGGAATTGATAAATATTTTCAAGATGTAAGAATCGCAATAAGTCTGTTTTTTATTATGATATCTGTTATGCTTATTTTGCATCTTGATATGGTCTTGGGCGCTTTTATCGTAGGAGTGTTTTTAACGACGTTTTTTGAGCATAATAAAGATTTGGAACATAAACTCTCTCCTTTCGGGTTCGGATTTTTGATTACGATATTTTTTGTTCATGTGGGAAGTTCGCTCAAACTTTCGCTTATTTCGTTTGCTTTAATTAAAGATAGTATTATTTTGACGTTTTTGATGATCGGTTTGAGAATAATCAGCTCGTTTTTATTTTTTAAAGAATTGAAATTCAAAAATACTATTCTTTTCGGGCTTTCGCTCTCTATGCCTCTTACTCTTTTAATTGCAATTGCAACACTTGCGCATCAAAATCACTCAATTAGCGATTATTGGTTTAGCGTGTTTGTAACAACGGCGGTTTTGGAGGTTATAGTAACAATGCTTGGTGTTAAAATAATCAATAAAATATCTAAAAAATCTCTTTGATATAATTTCATAAAAAAGGATATTAATGGTAATTACCAGATTTGCACCTTCACCTACTGGTTATTTGCATATAGGAGGGCTTAGGACCGCACTTTTTAATTGGCTTTGGGCGAGAAAAAACGGTGGAGAATTCAGGCTTAGAATTGAAGATACGGATTTAAAAAGAAACAAACAAGAAGCGGTTGATGCGATAATAAAAGCATTCGGTTGGACAGGGTTGAATTATGATAAAGAAATAGTTTTTCAAAGCGAAAGATTTGATATTTATAAAAAATATGCAAATGAACTTCTTGAAAAAGGGCTTGCTTATAAATGTTATCTTACCCCTGAGGAACTTGAAAAAATCAGAAGCGAAATAAGAGAAGGCAAAACCCCTTCTATAAATATCAGAAAATACAGGGATTTTGATGGCGAGCTTGATTTACCTTATGTTGTGAGATTTAAATCTCCGCTTAATGAGGATATTGTATTTGAAGACGGGGTTAAAGGCAAACAGATAATAAAAGCGGGAGAGCTTGAAGATTTTGTTATTTTAAGAAGCGACGGAACTCCTACGTATAATTTTGTCGTGGTGATAGATGATAAAGACATGGGAATAACTGATATTATAAGAGGGGATGATCATTTGAGAAATACGTTTAAGCAGATTTTGATTTATAAAGCGTTTGGTTGGGATGTGCCGAAATTTTATCATGTGCCTATGATTCATAATGAAAAAGGCTCTAAAATGAGTAAAAGAGACGGTGCTGTGGATGTAATGGAGTATAAAAAAGAGGGGTATCTCCCGGAAGCTCTTATTAATTTTTTGGTTAGGCTTGGATGGAGCTACGGGGATCAGGAGATTTTCAGTATGGATGAAATGATTATGCTTTTTAATCCTGAGGATATAAACAAAGCTCCAAGCAGATTCAATAAAGAAAAACTTGACTGGTTAAATTCTCATTATATTAAAAATTCTTCTAATGAAAGACTTGAAAAACTGCTTAGGGATGATTTCGGGATAGATATTATAAATCATGATAAAAAAGAGATTTTAATAGACGAATTGAAAGAAAGAGTGAAAACACTAAAAGAAATGGCTTTGGAAATAGAAAAAATTTTAACGCCACCAAGCAGTTATAATGAAAAAGCTCTTAAAAAATTTATAAAAGATGAAGTAATAAGCAATTTAAGGGAATTTTTGATATTTTTGAACAATAAAGAGCCAAAACTCCCAAATGAATGGCACGATGTTATGCATGAATTTTTGGAAATCAAAGGAATTAAACCGAAATTTCTTATGCCGCCACTTCGTATTGCAATGGTTGGGGATACAAAAGGAATTGATTTGGCAGCTCTTCTTAGTGTGCTTGGAGTGGAAGAAGTTAAAAAAAGAATAGCAAGTTTAATTGCTAAATTTGAGGTGTTTTAACCTCTTTTTTGAAATGCTAAAAGCAGTAAAAATACAATTACCGCATAAACCATATCAAAGCCGATTGTAAAAATAATAACTCCCATACTAAAAACAGCCAAAAGGGCTGTTTTTTTGTTTTTAAGAAGTTTCAGTGCACTTAAACTCACTAAAAAATAAACAGTTACGAAAACTCCATTTGAATAAATTATCAGCAAATCAATATTGAAATCGAAAATCACTTTTAGCAAACTAATCGATAAAACAGTTATTACAATTATGCTTAAAGCTTTTTTAAATAAAATTTTAAAGGTTGTGGCAAGTCGTGTGAGGGATGCAATATATAAATTAACAGCCATAAGACAGATTAAAAAAGCAATTATTCCTGTAATTGTTTTTGCAAAAGGAAATAATTTTGAAGCAATAATAGAGAATGAACTTAAATTTTTAGATTCATCTCCGTAAGCATTAAAAACCAATACCGAAAAAGTTGCCGCCATATACATTAAAGCTACTATTATTATTGCAATAATTATTGCTTTGAAAAAATCGTTTTCTTTTTTAAATTCGTGTGAGAGATGGGTAATTGCCTCAATTCCTACAAAACACCAAAAAATAATTCCCATAGTTTTTATTAAATTTAATTGATGAGGTGTGATTTGAAATTTTTGAAACAGAGACATTATGAAAAAAACTGAAACTAATAAAACAATGATAGAGGTTATAAAAATATTGATATTTGATGAAATGTGAAAAGAGATTAAGTTTAAAACAAAAATAATTAAACTCATAAGAATAATAAAAGGAATTAAATTGGTTGTATTGAAAGCATCTGCTAAATATGCGGCACCTGTTATGATTACAACCGGAGGTCCTATCGGAATGATTGAAAGATATAAAAGTGAAGTGATTTTTCCAAAAGTTTTGCCAAATGCGTTTTCTACAAAATAGGCACTTCCACCTGCGCTTGGATAAAGTTTGCCAAGTTTACCGAATACAAAAGCAACGGGTAAAATTAAAAGAGCCATTAAAAGCCATAACAATAAAGCCATCCAACCGCTGTATGTGGCACTCAGAGCCGGAACAATAAAAATACCGCTTCCAAGAAGAGTTACTATAATGGTAGCTGTTCCCTGATATAAATTAAGTTTCATAATAAAGCCCTGAATTAAAGCTAGTTAAATGATATGGTTTTAAGTTTTGTTTATGAGTTAAAGTAGAATTTTTGAGATTATTTAATAAATTTTTGAATTCTTCAATTTGAGATTTAAACTTTTCATTTTCAGTAATTTTAATGTTTTTAATTACTTCAAGAGTTTCTTCAAAATCCCCGTTTTCAATAGCGTATTTTGCATAAAGAATTCTTTTATCAAAAATTTCATTTTTTACATTATCTAAAATTAATTGTAAAAAATGACTGAGTATATTTATTTTTTTCTCTTTGCTTGTGGAAAAAGGGGCGATTATATCGATTACATTTTTAATTCTTTTATAAGGTTTCGGCTTAAAGCAATAAATATATCCATCGTATTCTATTGTTTTTATATTTTTATCTTTTGGTTTAAAATTTAAATTATCCGTTCTTTTTATCGGAACACCTGAATTTATCTCTATTTCTATATCGTCATCGAAAATGTCATCTTCATAGAATTTGAATCTGTTTTCAAAATAATGAATTGTAACTATTAAAGTTGCATTTTTGCTTATTGCTTTGTAAATATGTGTTCTATCGGCGTTAAATGAAAAAATTTCATTTGGATTTAATATTTTCGGTTTTTCAAAAGTTCCCGTTAATATTTTTCCTTCTATTACAAAAATATCTTCTTTTGTGTTTTTTGGGTGAGGAAAAGCCTTTTGGGTATGATGATTTTTCAGTTTCATTTTATAAACTTCTATGTTTTCTTGCTTTTCTATTAAATTTATTTCAATATTTTTTTCAATGATTTTATCTTCGATAAGCTCGCCAAAAGGCACATTCAAAGCATTTGCAATAGTCCAGAGGGTATTGATAGTCGGATTTGTTTTGCCTTCTTCTATGCCCGAAAGATTTGATTTTGAAATACCTGCTTTTTTTGCCAAAGCACTTAGAGAATAGTTTTTTTGCTCTCTTAAAGTTTTGATTCTTTTGGCGAGATTTTGAAGTTTCATTTTATTCCTTGTTTGTTATTTAGAACGAATTATATTATAATTGTTCGGTAATTTCAAGGAAATAGAGATGAGGGAAGAGGAGTTTTGAGTTGTGAGTGAAATATAAAAAAGGAAAAAAAGTGAACAAAAAAAGAGGTTTAATTGAAATGATTGGTGCTACGCTTATTTGGGGCAGCACACCAATTGTCGGAATTCTCTCAAATCTGCCAAGTGCGGTTTTTGTATTTTTTAGGGTAATTTTCGCTTTTCCTTTTATATTTTATTTTGCCGTTAAAAAAGCCGGAATTAAAGAGTTTTTCAAATTAAAACCCTTTTGGCCTCTTTTGTTAAGCGGAATATTTTTGGCGATAAATTGGATATTTTTCTTTTGGGCTTTGAATATTGCAACCATTTCAACGGTTGTTGTTTTGTATTATACGGGGCCTATTATTTCAATTATATTGGCGGTTTTGTTTTTGAGGGAGAAATTTCACAAATATCTTTATATTGCTGTTATTTTGGCATTGAGCGGAGTAATTATTAGCAATTTTAACAAAGGTATTTCGTTTGGGTTCGGTGCTTTTATCGCACTTTTAGCCGGAGTTTCTTATGGATTTTTGGGTTTTTTTTCAAAAATAGCCACAATGTATCATAGATCTGTAAGCGTTACGGCTTGGCAGATTTTGATTTCCATTTTTTTAACGTTGCCGTTTTTGTTTTTTTATAATTTTTCATTTGATTTTAAAACGTTTGTTATAGTTTTAATAGCAGGTATTGTTCATACCGCTTTTGCACTTTTTTTGTGGTATGATTCGCTTAATTTTATAAGTGTGAGCATTGCTTCTATTTTACAATATCTCGATATCTTTTTTGCAATGATTTTCGGGCTTTTTTTAGGACAAGTTCCGAATTTTCATCAAATAACAGGAGGTTTTTTAATTGCCATTGCAGGAATTATAGGGACTAAAAAATAGGAATGTGATCTTGGTTTTTCGGAGGGGGTGAGAGAGGAGTGAAAAGTTCTTTTTTACCGTTTGTCGTTATAAATGTTTTAACCTGAGGAGGTTTATGAAACACCCTTATAAGTTCGGGATGGATTTTTAGCAGCTGTTTATAAAAATATTTAAAAGCAGGAGCGCACACTCTTCCCCCGCTCATATTTTTTCCAAGTGTTGTATAATTGTCGTTTCCAAACCAAATTATAGTTTCGGTATTTGGAGTAAAGCCGTTAAACCATGCATCCCTAAAATCATTGGTGGTTCCTGTTTTTCCGGCTATTTCTATTTTTTTCATTTTGGCAAACCTCCCCGTCCCTTTTAAAACAACATCTCTTAAAATACTGATCATAAGGTATGCCTGATAATCAGGTTCGATATGATATGATTTTTGTTCGATAGTAATATTTAAATTTTTTCTTGGTAAAGATATGCTTTTTACAATATGAACTTTTTCTTTTGTGCCGTAATTGCTAAAAATTGTATAAAGTTCGGCAACATTCCATAAGCTTTCTCCAACGCTTCCCAAAACAATTGATAAATTTTCTGGAATTTTTTCAAAACCAAAATAATAAAGCTCATCTATAATATTCCTAAGACCTAATTCCATTGCAAGATTAATTGTTGCAAGATTTCTTGAAAGAACTAAAGCTTTTCTAAGAGTAATTAATCCGAGCGTATTGTTTTCATAATTTCTTGGTTTCCAGTATCTTTTTTTTTCTGTATTTTTTGTTTCTAATTTAAATTTTACTCTTATATCCGGAATTAATGTAGCCGGATTCATACCTTCATTAAGAGCTATTTGATAAATAAATGGTTTAATTCCACTTCCCATACTTCTTTTTGATTGAGTAGCACGGTTGAATTTGCTAATATTATAATTAACACCTCCTACAAGAGCCAACACTTCCCCGGTTTGCTGATTTATGCTAATAAGCGCTCCGTTTAAAGTTTTGGGGTTTAATTTCGGATTTAGTTTTAGCAGTCTTTCATAATTCCATTTAATTGTTTTTTGAGCAAGTTGTTGGGTTGGAAGATCTATCGTAAGAGTGATTTTATATCCTTTTGAAAGCAAATTGGGATAATGTTTTTCTAATCTATTAATGGCAGTGTCAACTGCCCATTGGGCTTTGGGTTTTAACATATAATTATAAACTTTTGGTCTTTGTAAAAGCGCTTGTTTAAATTCGCTTTCGCTAATCCAACCTAAAAGAAACATTCTTTTTAAAATAGAATTGGCTCTTTGAATATTAAGTTCATAATGTCTTGTAGGATCGTATAAACTAGGTCCCTTTGGCAAAGCAATAAGCATTGCTATTTCTTTTAAACTTAACTGATCTAAATTTTTATGAAAATAGCCAAGAGCTGCTGTTTTTATTCCATAATATCCATGTCCTAAATAAATTTGATTTAAATATCTTTCAAGTATTTGTTCTTTTGTTAAAAGACGATTAACTTTTAAAGCGATTATTATTTCTTTTAATTTTCTTGAAATAGTCTTTTTTCTGTTTAAATATAAATTTCTTACTAATTGTTGAGTAATTGTAGAAGCTCCTTCAATTTTTTTACCGGCTTTGATATCTTTAACCAATGCTCTTAAAATTGCATTTATATTAATTCCAGGTTCGGTGAAAAACGATGTGTCTTCTGTTGCTATAAGTGTTTCAATGATTCTGGGGGGAATATTTTTGTATTTAACATAGAGTCTGTTTTGTTTGGAATATCTTATATCGAGTAAATTTCCATTTCTATCGTAAAATACGGCGGAAAGTGGGGGATTATAATGAATTATTTTATCTGCATCAAAATATATGCTGTTGTATAAATCGAATAAATATAAAGCAATGATTCCTAAAAAAAGAACAAAAAGGGCTAAAATAAATCCCAAAATTTTTTTAATCATTTCTTTCCCAAAAATTTAATAGTTTTATCTATAATTTTTTCATTAACACAAGTTCTTAAAATTATCCTGAAAATCGGATCTTTAACACTTGGAGGTCTGATTGCTCCTATTAAAATGTTTTTATTTAGCAACTCTTTTTGTTTTTTTAAAACCTCTTCCAAAGAGTTTGCGGATAATATTTTAATAAGCGAATCTGAATTATACTTTAATTTTCGCTCTTGTATTATATTTTTAAAATAGTTTAAATTTTCCTGAATATATTTTAGGGCGTAATAGGCTAAAAGCGTATCGACGGGACTTAGTGCGGTTGTATAAATGATGCTTTTTGCTTTGTTTAGTAAAAATTCGGTTATCTCTTTTTTTGCGAGAATATATGCTCCATAGCTTCCAAGTGCCTTGCCAAGAGTTCCCATTTTGACGGTTTTAGCGGCGTTGAGATTGTATTCTTCGCTTATTCCAAGTAGCCTCTTTCCGCATGTGCCGACACTGTGAGCTTCGTCTATGATTAGTGTCCCGATTTGTTGTGCATATAGAGCTATTTCTTTTTTTATTTTATCTCCCCTCATCGAAAAAATTCCCTCGCTAAATACAAAAACCCTCTCAAAATGTTTGTAATCCTTACTTTTTTCTTTTAAATCGTTTATGTTATTGTGTTTAAAAAATCTAATTTGTCCTTGTGTTAATTTGCTTGCAACTATGCCGCTTGCGTGGTATTCTTCGTCAATTAAAGCTAAATCTTTTTTTCTTACAAGCTCGAAAAGCGCCATATTAGCTAAAAATCCGCTGCCTAAAACAATTCCACTTTCAAAATTGTTAAGTTCGCAAAGATAATCTTCGAATAATTTATGCGTTTTCGTATATCCGTTAACAAGCATTGAAGCTTTTGAAGAATGAGATGTTAAATCAAGGGCTTTTTCAAACGCTTTTTTTCTTATTTCTTTGTTTTCTGCAAGGCAGAGATAATCGTTGCTTGCCAAATCTATTACGTTATTATAAATTTTTCTGATTCTCAGCCGGTTTTTTATTTTTAGGATATTTAATTCTTTTTTATACAATTAATTCCTTTTTATTTAGCCAATGTTTTATATCTTATTTTTCATATTTTAATTTTATGTTAAAATTTTACCAAAAAAGGTATTTTATGGATATTAGAAAGGAATTTTTAAATTTTTTTGAAAGAAAGGGGCACAAAATTTATCCTTCCGCTCCGCTTGTCCCGGATGATCCGACACTTTTGTTTACAAATGCGGGTATGGTGCCTTTCAAGCCTATTTTTACGGGCGAAAAACCTGCGCCCAATCCCCCAAGAGCCACTTCAAGCCAGCTTTGTATGAGAGCCGGGGGAAAACACAATGATCTTGAAAATGTGGGTTATACAAACCGACATCATACGCTTTTTGAAATGCTCGGGAATTTTTCGTTTGGGGATTATTTCAAAAAAGAAGCCATTGCTTACGCATGGGAATTTGTCACGGAAGTTTTGAAATTGCCAAAGAAAAGGCTTTGGATAACAATTCACGAAAGCGATGATGAAGCGGGTAAAATTTGGGAGAAATATGTTAGCAAAGACAGAATAGTCAAAATGGGAGATAAGGATAATTTTTGGCAAATGGGAGATACGGGTCCTTGTGGGCCTTGTAGTGAAATTCATTATGACCAAGGAGAAGAGTTTAATTCCCCCGAAGATTATTTGGGAGGAGAGGGAGACAGGTTTTTAGAGATTTGGAATCTTGTTTTTATGCAATATAACAGAGATGAAAAAGGTAATCTATCGCCTCTTCCAAGGCCAAGTATCGATACCGGTATGGGATTAGAAAGGATTACTGCAATTAAAGAAGGAGTTACAAGCAACTATGACAGTTCTATTTTCAAACCTCTGCTTGAAAGAATTGTAGAAATTACAGGTAAGGAGTATTTTAAAGACAAAAGAGGGGCATCTCATAGGGTTATAGCGGATCATATAAGAGCTGTAAGTTTTCTTTTGGCCGAAGGAGTAAGGTTTGATAGGGAAGGCAGAGGATATGTGCTTAGAAGAATTTTAAGAAGAGGCGTAAGACACGGGTATTTATTGGGTCAAAGAGTTCCTTTTATGTATAAAATCGTAGATACCTTGGCTAATCAGATGGGAGGGCATTATCCCCAGTTAATTGAAAAAAAAGAGGCTATTAAGGATTCCATAAAACTTGAAGAAGAGAAATTTTTCGAAACGATTGATAAGGGAATGACTCTTTTTAAAGAAGAACTCGATAAAACCAGCGGGGATGTATTTAGTGGAGAAGTAGCGTTTAAACTTTATGACACATACGGGTTTCCCCTTGATTTGACAGAGGATATGTTAAGAGAAGTTAATAAAAAAGTGGATATTAAAGTTTTTGATGAACTTATGCAAGAACAAAAGAAAAGAGCCAGAGCGAACTGGAAAGGTAGCGGTGATAAAAAAATTAATCTTAAAGATTTGGAAAAATATGAATCAAACGAGTTTGTGGGATATGAGAAAACTGAAATAAAAACAAAAATAAAAGCCCTTTTTGATGAGAATTTAAATGAAGTTAAAGAATTAAAAGGAAGCGGTTGGGTAATGCTTGAAAGCACGCCTTTTTACGCCGAAAGCGGCGGGCAGGTTGGAGATAGGGGAAAATTATTAAGTATCCAAGTTCCAAGTTCCAAGTTGGCAGAGGTGGTGGATACCAAAAAATTCGAAGGTAAAAATTTAAGCAAAGTTCAAAACGCCTTGCTAAAAATAGATGATGAGGTTAAAGCTGTTGTGGATGAGAGCAGAAGGGAAATTGCAAAACACCATTCAGCAACGCATCTGCTTCATGCATCTCTTAGAAAAATTTTGGGAGAACATGTAACTCAGGCCGGTTCGCTTGTGGAAGAAAACAGATTAAGATTTGATTTTACTCATCCAAAAGCCCTTAGTAAAGAAGAACTTGACAAAATTGAAGAGATGGTAAATAGTATTATTGCAAGAAGTATTGAAGGCAAAGTAAGTGAAATGAATATTGAAAAAGCCAAGAAAAAAGGGGCAATGGCACTTTTTGGCGAAAAATACGGAAATATTGTCCGAGTTGTTGAGTTCGGGGATTTCAGTGTCGAACTTTGCGGGGGGACGCACGTCAAAAATACGGCGGAGATAGGAAGTTTTTATATAATAAAAGAGAGCGGAGTGAGCGCAGGTGTTAGAAGAATAGAAGCCGTTGCAGGGATGGCTGCGTATCATTATGCGAAAAATTATAGGGATTTGGTTGAAGAGATTAAGGACAAAAACAAGGCAAAAGATATTAAGACATTTATTGAAAAACAAAAAGAGGAAATAAAATCTCTCAAAAACGAAATAAAAGAGATGCAAAAAGCTGCCGTTAAAGAAATTAAACCTGTTGAAAAAAACGGAATAAATTTTGTCATTGAAAGAATAGAAAACGCAAACCTTAGAGAAATTGCAACTGATTTAAAAGGGAAATACGATAATCTCGTAGCGCTTTTGGTGGGCAAAAACAAAGGAAAAGTTCAAATTGTAGCCGCAAGCAATATAAAAGAAATTAAAGCAGGAGAAATGATAAAAGAATTTGCTCCTATCGTAAACGGAAAAGGCGGGGGAAGAGAAGATTTTGCCCAAGGTGGCGGAAGTAATGTAAGTAAAATAGACGAACTTATAATAAGGGCAAAAGAAAAATTTTTGGGAGGATAAATGAACATTTTATTAATAGAAGATGATTTGCAGCTTGCAAAAATAGTTAAAAAAATTTTGGAATCTAAACAATATAAAGTTACTTTTGTTGATAACGGAGATGTTGCGCTTGAAAATATAAAAAACAATCAATACGAACTTTATTTGATAGATATCAATATTCCCGGTGTAAACGGATTGGAATTGGTAAAATACATACGAGAACTTTATGATGATTCGATAATTATTATGATTACGGCAAGTATTGATGAATATTATTTCCAAAAAGCTTATGAATACGGGTGCGACGATTATATAAAAAAACCCTTTCATGCAACAGAATTGGAAGTTAGAATCAAACATCTGTTAAATAAACGAAAAAAGATAAAATTTGACGATTATGAATTTTTTTTCGATGAAATGGAACTTTATAAAAATTCTCAAAGGATTTTACTTAGAAAAAAAGAAAAAAAATTTTTATATTTGCTCTTGAAAAATATAAATAAAACGGTTTCAAGTAGGGAAATAATAGATTTTGTATGGGAAAAACAGGAAAAAAATAATTATCCCCTCAGACAGTTGGTAAATGAAATAAGAAAAAAATTTGATAAATATTATATAAAAACAATAGTGGGAATTGGTTATAGGTTTGAGAGCAAAAATTAAACTAAACAAAAATTTTTATTTAATCATATTCCTTTTTATAGTATGTTTGTTTCTATACGGGCAATATAATTATTCGAAAAAAAATATAATAAATACATTTAAAAATCAACAATTTACAAAAACTTTTCTAATTAAAAACAAAATTAAAAATATTTTTGATAATGCAGAGCTTACTTTTAAAAGCAAACTAGAAGAAAATATAAAAAAATTAAATACTATTTATTTATTATATGATAATATTAAGGATTTTAACCCAAATAAAGTTGCTTTAATTCTAAATAAGAATGAAACAAAAGGTCGTTATGAAGTATTTGTAATTGACAAAAATTATAGGATAATAAAAACTTCCTATAAACCTGATCTTGATTATAATTTAGGCAAATTTCCGATATTTAGAAAAATTTTAAATGATGTTTTTGAGGGGAAAAAACAAATTGATATTTCTCCTATTTATATTGATCCCGCTTCTATGAATTTAAAAAGATATTTTTTAATACTCTCACCAGATAAAAAATATCTTTTACAAATTGCTTATGTTATCGATATATATCCAATTCTTAAAAAAACATATTTCGATATAAAAAGCGAATGTGAAGATTTAAAAAAATTAAAACTTTATTTTATATCAAAATATTTGATTTATCCTATATATTTTGATCAAAGAAAATTAAATAAAACGCCTTTAAATATTTTAATGAAACAAACCGAAGAGATTTTTAATGAAATTATAAAAAAAGCAAAAATTAAAACAAAATCATCAAAATTTTTTTTGAAGAAAAATACAGCGAAAAAGGTATTTGAAATATTTCAAAAAAAAGGTTTTATTTCAACGTTAAATTTAAAAAAGGGAACATTTGAAATTTATACTATAATAAACGGATTTTTTAAAAATTTTTCAAATAAACTGATGATAGATAATGTTTTTGACACGATAATCTTGGAAAAAGATTTGAAAGATTTGAAAAACAGATATTTATTGATTTTATTTTTTATAACCTTAATCGTCTTTTTTGTAAAATTAATGATATATTATATTAGTTATAAATTAAATGAACTTGTTACACATATGAAAAATAATCGTGAAATTAAAAGAAATGATTCTTTCATAAAAGAAATCGACGATTTGATATCCACTTATAATCATTACAGACAAAGACTTAACGAAGAAGTGGAAAAAAATAAAAAAATTTTAATGCAAAACAGAAAATTTATTATCGATACGGTTCATCAAATAAAAACCCCGCTTAGTATAATAACATTAAACAGCGATTTTATTAAAATGAAATTGAATACGGATAATGAAGAAATAAAAGAAGCTTTGGATGAAATTGATGCTGCTATTTCTATGTTGAAAATTTCTTATGAAGATCTTTCTTATCTTTCGAGCGAACATATTATAGAGTATAAACCTTCTGATATTAATATTTCGGAATTAATAGATCAAAGAATTAAATTTTTTCATAATCTTGCAAAAGCCAAAAATAAATTGCTAATTACAAATATTGAAAAAGATGTAATTTTTTCAATCAACAAGGTCGAAATAGAAAGGATTATAGATAATAACGTTTCAAATGCAATTGAATATTCGAATGGTAAAAAAATTATCGTTGAATTAAGAAAAGAAAAAAATATTGTATTAAAGTTTATTTCAAAAGGTGAGAGAATAAAAAGTCCTAATATGATTTTTGAAAAAAATTACAGAGAACATTCACATAAAAGAGGGCTTGGAATGGGATTAAATATAGTAAAAAAAATATGCGAAAAATACGGCATTGAATATGAGGTTTATTATGAGAGTGGCTGTAATGTTTTTGAATATGTATTTAAAATTTAATTTGTTACAATTACAAAAAATAAAGGCGTTTAATGTTTATTCTTTGCTCTTCTTCGAAAACAAGAGCACAACTTTTAAAAAAAGCCGGTATTGAATATATTCAAAAAAATTGTGATTTTGATGAAGAAAAAATAAAATCGAAAGATCCTTATGAATTTGTAACGCTGGCAAGTTTCGGAAAATTTAGAGAATGCAAAAAATGTTTTGAAAACGAAAATATTATTGCAGCGGATACGGTGGTAAGTGATGGGAAAAAAATTTTAAGAAAAGCAAAAAATAAAGATGAAGCAAAAGAAATACTTTTAGCCCAAAGCGGAGAAAAAATAAAAATCATTACTTCAATGTGGGTGAGTTTAAACGGGAAGATTTTTTCAAGATTGGATGAGACGATATATGAATTTTATGAATTTGATAAGGATGATTTAGAAAAATATATTCAAAGCGAAGAGTGGATAGGCAAAGCCGGAGCTTGTATGGTTGAAGGGTTTTGCAAGAAATATATAAAAACCGTTAGAGGTTATGAATCAACGGCAATGGGACTTTGCGTGGAAGAGTTAAAAAACATAATCAGGAGCGAACATGCATATTAGGGAAATTCAGGATTTTCAAAAAATAAGAAAAGAGGCAAGAGCATATTTTTGTTATCTTTTACAAAGGAATATTCCAAATAGACTGCCGAATATTAGTATAGATGTTGTATATGAGGGACTTGAAAGAATAATAAACGAATTACCGGATGCCAATGTGGCGTATATTCTTGATGCGGAAGGAAAACAGATTAGTAAAATGATTACGTTAAAAGATAAATTCGAAAAGTTTAATATTGAATTTAATCAATCCAACAGAACATATTTTTATAAAGCCGTTAAAGATAGAAAGTGTATATTAACGGATCCTTATCCAAGTTTAATAGGCGGTGAAATGGTAGTGAGTGCGGCAATGCCCGTTTTTAATAACAAAGGAGATTTGTTATATGTAGTGGTAATTGATATTCCTCTTGAAAAAATATTGAAATTTATTCATACGGAAAAAGGAGAAAGATTCCTTCATAATTTCAATAGAGTAATTTACGGGATTTTTGCAGGAGCTCTTTTTGCAATTTGTTCTTTGCTATTTTTTGACGGTATAAAAATGTTTTTTACTTATACATTATCGAATATCGACGTAAAAAAAATGTTTGAATCGACAATTCTTATAACTTTATCTTTGGCTTTGTTTGACCTGGTTAAAACGCTTATGTTCGAAGAAGTTATAGGTGAAAAGGAAGAGCATCCATTTGCAATACACAAAACAATGATTAAATTTTTGGGAAGTATTGTTATTGCTTTGGCTATTGAAGGGTTAATGCTTGTGTTTAAATTTGCGATGATTAATCCTAAAATGCTTATATATGCGTCAATGCTTCTTGCTTCCGTAACTATTTTGCTTGTCGGATTGGCCTATTATATGAAATCTGTGGGGAAAGATATTAAATAAATGAAAAGTGAAAAGTAAAAAATGAATAGTATAGAAATAAGGGAGAACTGTAAATGAAAATAGGTATAGTTGATTATAATATGGGAAATCTTGCGAGTGTTAAGAACGCATTTAAAAAAATAGGAGCAAATGCGGAGGTAGTGAAAGATGCTCAAAAACTAAAAAATTATGATAAATTAATCCTTCCAGGAGTCGGAGCGTTTGCGGATGCAATGGAGCATCTAAACAAAACGGGGCTTGACAAAGCTATAAAAGAGTTTATAAAAACCGGTAAATATTTGTTAGGGGTTTGTCTTGGAATGCAGCTTTTGTTTGAAACTTCGGAAGAATTCGGAGAGAATAAAGGTTTGGGATTGATAGAAGGCAGAGTGGCTTATTTTGATAAAAAAAAGACAAAAGGATATAAAATTCCTCATATGGGATGGAATAAGCTTTTTAACAAACATTCTCCTCTTTTTAATGGACTAAACAATCCTTATTTGTATTTTGTTCATTCGTTGCACGCTCTTTGCGATGAAAAATATGTAATCGGAAAAACTATTTACGGGTATGAATTTGTAAGCGCTGTTAATAAGGAAAATGTTTTCGGTATTCAACCCCACCCCGAAAAAAGTCATAAAGAAGGATTAAAAATACTTAAAAATTTTGTTGAAATGGGAGCGTAAAATGATAATATTTCCTGCAATCGATTTAAAAGACGGCAAAGCGGTAAGACTTACAAAAGGTTTAATGCAAAGTGCCAAAGTTTATAGCTCTGAGCCTTGGGAGTTTGCCAAAAGATTTGAAGATATGGGGGCCGAATGGATTCACATAGTAGATTTGAACGGTGCCTTTGCGGGAGAGCCTAAAAATATAAGCCAAATTGAAAAAATAAGAAAAAACACTAAACTAAAAATTCAGCTTGGCGGTGGAATAAGAGATGAAAAAACTATAAAAAAATATCTTGATTTAGGCATCAATAGGTTAATTTTAGGTAGTATTGCTGCAAGAGAGCCTAAAAAAGTAATAGAACTTGCCGATAAATATCCATTAGCACTTGGAATTGATGCGAAAGACGGATATGTAGCGGTTAACGGATGGGGAGAAAGCTCAGACATTAAAGCAAGCGAGCTTGCCGGAATTTATGAAAATTCAAAAATAGAGTGTATAATTGCAACTGATATTTCCAAGGACGGAACACTAAGCGGACTTAATATAGATTTTATATTGGAAATTCAAAACGTAAGTAAAAAAAGGGTAATAGCCAGCGGAGGCGTTGCAAGTGAAGAAGATATAAAAAAAGTTAAAGAAAACGGAATATATGGAGTTATTATCGGAAAAGCCTTTTATGAAGGTAAAATAGATTTGGAAAAAGTTTTAAAGGAGAATAAATGAGTAAAATTTTAGTGGTTGACGATTCTTCCACAATGAGAAGAATTATTATAAATACATTGGCAAGACTTGGGTTTAAAGATACCGTTCCTGCTGCTGACGGTGTGGAGGCTTGGGAAGCTTATAAAAATAATAAAAACGATATAAGCGTAATTATTACCGATTGGAATATGCCCAATATGAACGGATTGGAATTTGTAAAAAAAGTAAGATCCGTTGATAAAAAAACGCCTATTATTATGGTTACGACAGAAGGTGGTAAAAAAGAAGTTATTACCGCTTTAAAAGCAGGAGTTAACAATTATATAGTAAAACCTTTTACCCCTCAGGTATTAAAAGAAAAACTTCAAGCGGTAATCGGAACTAATGAAAAATAAATATTTTGAACTGAGTGTTTATTCGTCTGATTTTAAAGATGAAATAAGTAATTTTTTGATAGAAAGATTTAATAACGGTATCGAAGAAAAAAATAATGTTTTAATTTTAAGAAGCGATGAACCTTTGGATAATTTAATCGATGAACTTAAAGATTATGTAAAGGCATTAGAAGAGATTTTCAATAAAAAAATAGATTTAACGATAAAAACGCAAGAAAAAGAGAACAAAGACTGGGTGGAAAATTACAAAAAATCGATAAAACCGGTCGAAATAGACGAATTTTATATTCATCCGGAGTGGTTCGCTCCTAAGGAAAACAAAATAAATATTTTGATAAATCCCGCCCTTGCGTTTGGAAGCGGACATCACGAAACGACAAGAAGTTGCGTTGAGGCTATTAAAAAATACATAAAAACGGGAGATACTTTTTTGGATGTAGGATGCGGAAGCGGGATTTTAGGCATAGTTGCGAATAAATTGGGAGCCAAGGTGGATGCATGCGATACGGATCCTTTGGCGATAAAAAGCGCAAAAGAAAATTATGCTTTAAATAATGCAATATATAATGATTTGTGGGAAGGAAGTGTAAATAATACCAATAAAAAATATGATATCGTAGTTGCGAATATAATTGCCGATGTTTTGATTTTTATATCAAACGATTTAAAAAAAAAGGTTAATAATGTTTTAATACTTTCGGGTATAATAGACAAATATAAACAAAAAGTAATCGAAAAATATAAAGATTTAACATTAATTGATGAAATAAAAGAAAACGAATGGGTTACATTAGTATTTGGAAAGGAAATTAATGGCTAACGATAATAAGAATAAAAATAATAATTTTTTTAATCAAAATCCTCTTTTGCTTTTTATTATTTTTGCAGTTTTGATTATTTTGATATTTAGAAGTATCGCTCCGAGTGCGGTAAGTGAAGTTAATAATTTAACTTCCTCTCAAAATCAAGTGATGTCTTTTACATATTCGGATATAAAAAAACTTGCAAAAGAGGGCAAATTAGCTTATGTTGCAATAGGAAAAAATACGGTTAAAGTCAAATTAAAAGACGGTCGAATCGTAACAGTCGAGAAAGTTCCGAACGATCCGACATTGGTTGAAATTCTAGATAAATATAATGTCCCTTACGGTGCAATAAACGATACAAGCTGGCTTAACGATTTGATATTTGGGTGGATTATTCCTATATTTATCTTTTTTGCAATTTGGATGTTTTTGGCAAGCCGGATGCAAAAAGGTATGGGAGGAGTATTGGGATTTGGCAGCGCAAAAGGGCTTATAAAATCTGAAAAACCGGATGTTACGTTTGATGATGTCGCCGGTAACGACGAAGCAAAAGAAGAAGTGAAGGAAATAGTCGATTTTTTAAAAAATCCGGATAGATATCTTGAACTCGGGGCAAAAATCCCAAAAGGAGTTTTATTGGTGGGACCTCCCGGGACAGGAAAAACATTGCTTGCAAAAGCTGTTGCAGGAGAAGCAAGTGTTCCGTTTTTTGCGGTAAGCGGAAGTAGTTTTATAGAAATGTTTGTAGGTGTCGGTGCTGCAAGAGTTAGAGATTTGTTTACTCAGGCTAAAAAAGAGGCTCCGAGCATTATTTTTATAGATGAGATTGATGCCATAGGAAAATCCCGTGCAGTAGCGGGACAAATGGGTGGAAACGACGAAAGAGAACAGACATTGAATCAGTTATTAGCAGAAATGGACGGGTTTAGCTCGGATGAACCCGTGATTGTTTTGGCTGCTACAAATAGACCGGAAATTCTTGATCCCGCTCTTCTTAGACCGGGCAGGTTTGATAGGCAGGTTTTGGTAGATAAACCTGATTTTGAAGGAAGAGTTCAAATATTAAAGGTTCATGTTAAAAAAATCAAAGCCGGAAAAGATGTAAATCTTGAAGAAATAGCAAGAATGACAGCGGGGCTCGCAGGTGCGGATTTGGCTAATATAGTAAATGAAGCGGCGCTTTTAGCCGGTAGAAAAAACAAAAAAGAAGTTAATCAAGAAGAATTTGTAGAAGCAGTCGAGAGACAAATTGCGGGACTTGAAAAAAAATCGAGAAGACTTAACGAAAAAGACAAAAAAATAGTCGCTTTTCATGAAAGCGGACATGCCGTAATTGCCGAAGTAACGCCGGAAGCCAGAAAAGTAAAAAAAGTTTCGATTGTTCCAAGAGGACTTGCCGCTTTGGGATATACACTTAATCTGCCAGAAGAAGACAAATATTTGATGCAAAAAAGCGAACTTATTGCCGAAATTGATACATTGCTTGGCGGTAGGGCAAGCGAAGAGGTTTTTATCGGAGAAATTTCAACCGGTGCAAGCAATGACCTTGAAAGAGCTACCGATATTGTAAAATCTATGGTTAAGATATACGGAATGAGCGATGTATCCGGATTAATGGTTCTTGAAAAAATGACAAACAGATTTTTAGGGGCTTTTCCGGGAGAGAAGGATTATTCCGAAAAAACACAAGAAGCTGTTGATGAATTTATAAAAGAATTTTTGCAAAAACGCTATATGATTGTTAAAGAAAAACTAAAAAAATACACCCCCGTTATTAAAAGAATGGTAAAAGAACTTTATGAAAAAGAGGTTATTGAAGGAAAATTTGTCCGGGAGCTTATTGAAGCATATGAAGAAGGAAATTTTGAAAAATACGAAGTAAAAGACGATGAGTTGGAATTTGAAAAAGAAGGCGGAAATGAAAACGGAAATAATTCTTAAAGAAGGCTATCCTTATATAGCGGTTTCTTTTGTTGTTTTTTTGATTTCGCTTTTATTTTCGTTTTCACTTATTTTTCAATTGGGGTTTTTTGTTTTGTTTTTGTTTTTTGTCTATTTTTTCAGAAACCCAGAGAGAATACCGGAAGATTGCAGCGAAAATGCAATAATTTCCCCAAGTGATGGGGAAGTGCTGTCAATAACTGAGGGAACTTGTCCCATTACAAAAAAAGAAACCATTAAAATTTCAATAAGATTGTCTCTTTTTGATGTGCATATACAACGCTCTCCCATAAAGGGCGAAATAGCGGCAAAAGAATATATTCACGGACAATTTTTGTCTTTGAATGCCCTCAAAGCCAGTGAAATTAACGAACAAAACAGAGTGCTTTTTAGAAATGAAAAATGCGATATTGTTGTAAATCAAATTGCCGGTTTTATAACAAGAAGAATAATTATGTTTAGAGATTTGGGAAAAATAAATCTTGCCGAGCGTTACGGAATGATAATGTTTGGCTCTCAGGTGGATATATATTTACCTAAAAATACCGTTATTAAATTAACCGAATTTCAAAAACTTAAAGCTGGCGAAAGTATTATAGGATTTATTAATGAAAAAAATTAATTTAGCCTTTTTGCTTCCGAATTTTTTTACTGCTTTGAGCGCTTTTTTGGGAGTTATGAGTATAATTGCCTCATCTCAGAGTAAATTTGAAAAAGCGTTTGTTTATATTCTTTTTTCGCTTGTGGCGGACGGACTTGATGGAAGGGTGGCAAGACTTACAAACACAACTAGCAAATTCGGTGTGGAATTTGATTCTCTTGCAGATACAGTTGCATTTGGAGTAGCCCCTTCTATGATGCTTTTTTTTGCAATAGGCGAAAATTACGGACGATTCGGAGCGCTTGTAAGTGGGCTTTTTGTGGTTTTTGGTGCAATAAGACTTGCAAGATTTAATGTAACCACGGGTGAGCTTGATCCTAAATATTTTATCGGTCTTCCCATACCTACTGCTGCGGTGGTGCTTGGAAGCTGGATAATGCTTGATATAAAATATCAAGGACATTTGGATATACTGATACTAATAGGCGCTTTGTTTTTAGCTTTTTTAATGGTAAGTAATTTCAGATATCCAAGTTTTAAAAAAATAAATTTAAATAAAAACGTTGCAATAAAAATTCTTGTTTCCATTATTATAATAGCTTCTTTTATTTATCTTTTTCCTGTTGAGGGTATTGCAATTATTTTAAGTATATATTCTTTTTATGGAGTTTATAGAGGTATAAGAGGAATAATTAAAGCAAGAAAGTTTAGTAAATAATAATTTTTTTCGCTTGATAAATATTTTATTTTTAAGTATAATTAGAAAAATTTATATTTATAAAGGATTTTTATGGAAACGGTAAAAATATTTGATACCACTTTAAGAGACGGTGAACAAAGTCCCGGTGCGAGTATGACAATAGAAGAGAAAATAAAAGTTGCAAAACAGCTTGAAAAATTAAGAGTCGATATTATAGAAGCAGGTTTTGCGGCTGCATCCCCCGGGGATTTTGAAGCAATTAACAATATTGCAAAAGAGATAAAATATTCAACCGTATGTTCTCTTGCAAGAGCGCTTGATAAAGATATTGAGGCGGCCGCTAAGGCAATAGAACCGGCTTCTCTTAAAAGAATCCATACTTTTATTGCAACAAGTCCTATTCATATGCAATATAAACTTAAAATGAGTTCCGATGAAGTAATTAAAAGAGCGATTCAAGCGGTTGAATATGCCAAAAGTTTTGTTGAAGATGTGGAATTTTCTTGCGAAGATGCCGGAAGAAGCGAAATGGGATTTTTAAAAGAGATAATTTCCGCAGTAATAGAAGCTGGGGCGACGACTATTAATATCCCTGATACGGTTGGATATAGATTTCCTACTGAAATGGGTGCGATGATTAAAGAACTTGTCGAATATTTCCCTAAACATATTATTTTTTCCGTTCATTGTCATAATGATTTGGGACTTGCTACGGCAAATTCATTATATAGCGTTTTAAACGGAGCGAGACAGGTTGAGTGCACTATCAACGGCCTTGGAGAAAGAGCCGGTAATGCCGCACTTGAAGAAATTGTAATGGCTATTAAGGTTAGAAGGGATTTGTTTGAGGGAATTGATACCAGAATAAACACAAAAGAGATATATAACGCAAGCAGACTTGTTGCAAATGTTACGGGGATAGAACCTCAGGCGAATAAAGCTATTGTAGGTAGAAACGCATTTGCGCATGAGAGCGGAATTCACCAAGACGGCGTGCTAAAACACAAAGAAACATATGAAATAATGAAAGCCGAGGATATCGGTCTTGATATAAAAGATACGATTGTTTTGGGCAAACACAGTGGAAGACATGCGTTCAAAAAAAAGCTTGAATCTCTTGGGTTTAGCGATATAAAAGATGAAGAATTGAATGAACTTTTTATGAAATTTAAAAAATTAGCCGATAAGAAAAAAGAGATTTACGATGAAGATATACTCGCTCTTTTAAATGATGCGGGGGATAAAACGCCGAAAATTTATGAATTAATCTCTCTTCAACTTAGCGATTGTAGTAACGGAATGCCAAGTGCCGCAGCAAAAATCAAATTCGAAGATAAAATTTTCATAGATGCTGCAATAGGAGAAGGAACGATTGATGCAGTATTTAAGGTAATAGACAGAATCAGTTCTATCAGCGGAAAATTAATGGATTATAAAGTCGAAGCGGTAAGCGAAGGAAAAGACGCTTTGGCAAAAGTTATGGTAAAGGTTATATTTGATGAAAACAAACCTGCGGTTATGGGGCACGGTCTTAGCATCGATACGATGCTTGCAAGTGCAAAAGCGTATATAAACGCACTTAATAATTATTTGCATATGAAAGATTTGTTAAGTAAAAAAATAAGTTACAAGGATTCAATTTAGTGTTTGAATTTGAATGGGATGAAAATAAATCAAAAATAAATAAGCAAAAACATGGAATTTCATTTGAAGAAGCAAAAAAACTTTTTCAAAAAGAAGTTAAAATTTATTTTGCCAAAGAAATTAAAAATGAAATAAGATACTTAATTTCTAATTATATAGGCGATAAATGTTACAGTGCTATTTTTGCTTTAAGAAATGGTAAAATTAGAATAATAAGCGTAAGAAGATGCAGAAAAAACGAAGAAAAAAGGATTAAAAATGATTGAGGCAAAAGAGTTTGATGAAAAATTTGACAGAGGCGAAGATATAGATGAATATTTAGATTTGGAAAATCCTATTTTATTAAATGATTTAGTAAGCGAAAACGTTACTATTACTTTATCGGAAGATTTAAAAAATAGGCTTTTAAAATTTTCTAAAAAATTAAATTTGAGTTTTGAAGATACTATAAAAGCAATTTTAGCTAAAGAAGTAGGGTTAATTTAAGGAAAAATATGTTAAAAGTAGCAATATTAGGCAAACCGAATGTCGGTAAGAGCAGTTTTTTTAATAGAATTTTAAGACAAAGGGATGCCGTTGTTTCGGAAAAAGCCGGAACCACAAGAGATATCAAAAAAAGAGAAATTTCGTTGGATGACGAACTTGAAGATATTTTAATACTTGATACCGGAGGACTTGAAGATAAAGACGAGCTTTTTGAAAAAGTAAAGAAAAAAGCCTTAAATACGGCAAAAGATGCCGATTTGATTCTTTATATGGTTGATGCGAAAACAATTCCGGATGAAGAAGAAAAAAAATATATCAGAACACTTCAAAAATTAAATAAAGAAATTATTTTGGTTGTGAATAAAGTAGATAATGACAAAATGACGGAAAAAGTATACGATTTTTATGAGCTTGGTGTTAAAGAAATTTATCCTATTTCAGTTGCCCATAATAGAGGAATAGGCAAGCTGATAGATAGAATTAAGCGGTTTGTCCCCAAAAAACAAAAAATTGTTCAAGCAACAGTGATTGAAGAGGATATCCCTTTGGAAGAGCTATTTGGAGATGAGAGAGATGAAAATTTACAAGAGCTTAAAGAGATAAAAATCGCTATTGTAGGAAGGGTGAATGTAGGAAAAAGCTCTTTGCTTAACGCATTTGTAGGTGATGAAAGGGCGATAGTAAGCGATATTGACGGAACTACGATAGATCCTATTGACGAATGCGTATATTTTGACGGCTATCATTTAACATTTGTGGATACTGCGGGTATTAGAAGAAGAAGTAAAATTAAAGATATTGAAAAATATGCACTTTTAAGAACGGAAAAAGTATTGAAAGAAGCCGATCTTGCTATTTTGGTTATTGACGCAAAAGAAGGTATAGTCGAACTTGACGAAAAAATAGGTGGGCTTATTCAAAAGCATAAAAACGCATGTATTATTGTTGCAAATAAATGGGATGAAACTGCAATGGATTATAAAAAATTTGAAAAAGAGATGAGATTCAGATTTAAATATCTTTATTACGCTCCTTTTATGGCCGTAAGTGCGAAAACAAAAAGAAACATAGAAAAATTAAAAGAAAAAATTATTTATGTTTATAATAATTACACAAAAAGAATTTCTACCGCAAAACTTAACGAATGGATAAAAGAAGCCACTATCAGGCATAATCTTCCTACCGATATAAAAGGGAGAGAAACAAAAATATATTATGCCACGCAATTTGGTATTAAACCTCCTACAATCGCTCTTGTTATGAACAGAGCGAAACTTCATTTTTCTTATGAAAGATATTTGATAAACTTTCTGAGGAAAAAAGAGGATTTTACGGGAAGTCCAATTGTGTTAATTCCAAGAGAAAGGTAAAAATGAAAAAAAT
>JALVTJ010000077.1:0-9963 GCA_027036005.1 Nautiliaceae bacterium | reverse complement strand
AAATAGGAGCTAAGTTTTGAGAGTAGTCAGCGGAATGAGGCCTACTGGCAAATTGCATTTGGGACATTTATTGGGAGTTTTGGAAAATTGGAAGAGATTGCAAAAAGAATATGAATGTTTTTATTTTGTTGCGGATTGGCATGCCCTTACGACAAAATTCGATGAAAAAATAGATCTTAAAAAAAATTCTGTTGAACTCATTAAAGATTGGATAGCCTGCGGGATAGATCCTCAAAAATCAAATCTTTATATTCAAAGCGAAATAAAAGAGCATGCCGAATTGTATCTTATTTTGAATATGATTACGCCTGTTAGCTGGCTTGAAAGGAATCCGACATATAAAGACGCCTTGCTGCAAGAAGAGTATAAAAAGAAAAACAATGCGGGATTTTTAACCTATCCTGTTTTACAAACGGCGGATATTATTTTGTATGACGCCTCTTTTGTGCCGATAGGGGAGGATCAAAGACCGCATCTTGAACTTGCAAGGGAAATAGTGAGACATTTTCATTATCTTTATAAAACGGAAATTTTTATTGAGCCGAAAGAACTTTTAACTCAAAATGCAAGACTTCCGGGGCTTGATGGCAGAAAAATGAGCAAAAGTTACAGGAATGCCATTTATCTGGACGAATCAAGCGAAAATATATGGAACAAAATCAGAATGGCAAAAACAGATCCGGCAAGAATCAAAAAAACAGACCCGGGTAATCCTGATATATGTGTTGTGTTTGAATATCACAAAGCGTTTTCTCCCGAAGAAGAGGTAAAAGAAATAGAAAAAGCTTGTAAAAACGGAACTATCGGCTGTGTTGAGTGCAAAAAAAGATGTGCGGTAAATATCGATAAAATCATATCTCCAATAAGAGAAAAAAAGGCTTCTTTAAAAGATAGTGATATTTTGGATATAATAAACGAAGGAAATGAAAAGGCTAAAAAAATAGCCGCCGATAAAATGCAAAAAGTCAATAAAATAATTTTTTAAAGGAGAAGAATGAAAACAAACAGAATTTTTTGCGCAGAGAGAGTTCAAAGACTTGTAATGAGTATTTTTACGTTGATAATTTTATTTTTACTTGCAAAAGGTTATTCATTAGCGGCAATAATACTTTTGGCTTTTATGTCCATAATGCTTTTTATTTATTTTGCATTTGATTTTTGTCCGAGCACTTGGATACTTATGAAATTATTAGGAAGCTGTTATGAAAAGGATGAAAATGAAAATAAGCTATAAAGAAAGCGGCGTTGATATTGATGCCGGAAATTCGCTAATCGAGAGAATAAAACCGGTAGTTAAAGAAACGTTTAATGCCAATGTTTTAGGAGGGATAGGCTCTTTTGCAGGGGCTTTCAAAATGCCAAAAGGCTATAAAAAACCGGTTTTACTCAGTGCAACCGACGGTGTGGGAACAAAGCTTAAACTTGCAATCGAATCAAAAAAATACGATACTATCGGTATTGATTTGGTTGCTATGTGTGTAAACGATTTAATTTGCAATTTTGCAGATCCACTGTTTTTTCTCGATTATTATGCAACCGGAAAATTGGATGTTGAATCTGCGTCAGAAGTCATAAAAGGAATTGCAAAAGGCTGTAAGGAAGCCGAATGCGCTCTTATAGGCGGAGAAACGGCCGAAATGCCAGGAATGTATGGCGAAAATGATTTTGATTTGGCAGGTTTTGCAGTGGGTATTGCCGAAGAAGACGAACTTAATCCGAAAGTAAAAGAAGGCGACGTTTTAATAGCACTTCCAAGCAGCGGTATTCATTCAAACGGTTATTCTTTGGTTAGAAAATTGTTTTTTGAAAAACTGAATATGAAATTAGATGATACAATCGAAGGCAAAAAATTAATTGACATATTGCTTACGCCTACAAGAATTTATGTAAAGGATTTTAAAAAATTAAAACCTTTTATTAATGCATTGGCACATATTACGGGAGGTGGAATTGTAGAAAATCTGCCAAGGGTATTGAATGAGAATCTTGAAGCTATTGTTTATAAAGATAAAATAAAAATTCTTCCTATATTTGAATTTATGAGCAAATATGTTGATGAAAAAGAGATGTTTAGAACATTTAATATGGGTGTAGGGATGATTTTGGCCGTGAGCGAAGAGAATGTCGAAGAGGTTTTAAAAAATTCCGACGGATATGTTATAGGCGAAATTAAAAAAGGAACAAAAGGAGTAAAACTAAAATGAGCCCCTCCCGTTTGTTCTCGAATATTGTTGTTAAGTTAGCTACAACAAAATTCCCTAAGTTTTTACAATGTTTTATAAATAAAACATTTGTGAAAATATATAAAATCGATATGAGCGAGTTTGTTCCTGAAAATCCGTGCGAGTATGAAACATTAAAAGATCTTTTTATAAGACAAAAAAAATATATTGAATTTTATGAAGAAGAGGATATTTTTGTAAGCCCTTCCGATTCAGAAGTAATAATGGACGGGGAAATAACAAAAAACAAGGTTTATCAGATTAAAGGAAAGGAATATTCTATTGATGAATTAATTCCTTATGAGACTAAATTAAACGGCGGTTATTATGTGAATTTGTATCTTTCTCCCGGAGATTATCATCGTTTTCATGTGCCAATTGATATGGAAATTGTAAAAGCCACATATGTTCCCGGAACACTAAAACCAGTAAAGCCAAGTGTGCTTAAAAAAGAGCTTATTTTTCCTAAAAACAAAAGAATTGTGCTCAAATGTAAAGATTCAAAAAGTAGATATTTTTATTTTGTTGCTATCGGTGCAATGTGTGTTGGAAAAATAATAATAAATTTTGATGAAAGATTACAAAAAAAATATGATAATATTACAACGTTTGAGTATAAAAATCCCATAAATTTAAAAAAAGGGGATGAGCTTGGGAGATTTGAATTCGGTTCATCCATTTTGTTGTTTTTCGGAGAAGATCATTTCAAATATTTAAATCAAAAAGATTATGTTGAAGTGGGAGATATACTTGGGGAAATTTATTAAAATTATTAGAATGAAAAGTGAAAAATGAAAAGTGTAAAATTATTATTAATTTTATTGCTTTTTTCTCCTCTTTTTGCTGTTGATAATCAAAAATTAATTGATTGTTATGAAATTTTTGCACAAAAAAAAGCAGAGCTTGAATCTGAGGCCGAACAGATTTTAGAGCAAAAGGAGGCACTTGAAAGTCTTAAAAGCACCTATATGGCTTTAATGAAAAAAAAAGAAAAAGAGTTTAATTTAAAACAACAAGAGATGAATGCAACTTTAACTAAAATAGAAAATGAAAAAAAAGCGATTCAAAATTTAATCAAAAAAAACAGACAAATTTTAGAAGCTATAAAAGAAGCGAAATTAAATAAACTTACTCAAAGTTATGCAAAAATGAGACCTAAAAACGCAGCTTCAATATTGGAAAATATGAATGATAAAGATGCTTTGAAAATCCTCTCTCAACTTCCAGCGAGAATTTTATCAAAAATACTTGCTTCTATGACGCCAAGTAAAGCTGCTCATTTTACACAATTAATGGAAAGCGATAAAAATCAAAGCGTAAATTCCACTGATACCGGTGGTAGCTAAATTTAAAAAATTCGAGTGTTGCAAAGTAAAATGAAGCTAGAAGTTGTTATGCTTTTATTTTTGTAATTATTATGTTAATAAAATCTTATTTAATCACTCTCTAAAAATAATGTGATGATTTAATTTTAGAAACTTTGTTATAATTTCAAAAAAAGGGTTAATATGCTTATTAAAGAAGCTCAGGTTCCTTTTATAGCCAGAAAAGCGGCATACGATTTACTCGGTAGTGGATATGTAACCTTTCCAAAAGGCATTGATAATGCAATTAAAGAAATGGAAGAGATTATAATGGATGATGCTTTGTGGGAGAGGGAAATAGAAGACAAATCAAGAGAAATTTTATCTAAACAAGAAGAAGAAAATGAATTTTTGTTTTATGATGTGGACAGAAGGGAAATTTTTAAATTAATCAAGAAAAAAATAGCGCAAGAAGAAGGGTTTAATTTAAACAGAACAGATAGAATAGATGATTTGTCGCATTTTTTGGTAAAAGAATTGTGGGATAAGGAGCTTATTGATTATGATGTTAGAGATGGGAAAATAAAAAATATCATTTTCAGTTCAATTATGGAATTTTTAAACAGAGAAAGAGATGCGAGAGATGCCACATATGAAAAGATAGAACATTACAAAAGACCGTTAATACCGGGAACGGAAGAATTTGAGCTTGTTTTTCAACGCCTTTACGAGCAGGAGCTTAAAAAAAGAGGGCTTATATAAAATTTAAGAGAATTTTAAAGATAGGATTTAAAATGAAAGTAAGCATTTTACTTGAAAACGGAATGTTTTTCGAGGCAAAAGGTTTTGGGGCGAATAAAACGGAAGTGGGCGAAATAGTTTTCAATACATCAATGAGCGGTTATCAGGAAATTATAACCGATCCAAGTTATGCAGGGCAATTTGTTGTTTTTACAATGCCGGAAATTGGAAATGTGGGTGTAAACAGGGATGATGAGGAGAGTAAAAAAGTTTGGCTTAAAGGAATATTAGTTAGGGAATATGTGGAAAAATATTCTAATTTCAGAGGTGAAAAATCTTTGGGCGAATATCTTAAAGAACATAATGTTTTGGGTATTAGTGAAATAGATACAAGATTTCTCACAAAGGTTATAAGAAATGAGGGTGCAATGATGATGATAGCATCCAGCGAAATTCACGATAAAGAGAAATTAAAAGAAATTTTGCAAAATTCTCCAAGAATTGAAGAAATCGATTATATCAAGGAAGTCAGCACCAAAGAGCCTTATATTCATTCCAATGCGGCGTGGGATAGTAAAAATTTCAAATATAAAGAAAAAAGAACGGATAAGAAAATAGCCGTTTTGGATTTCGGAGTAAAAAGAAATATATTAAACGAACTCACCGAAGCCGGAATGGAATGTCTGGTTTTGCCGGCTTTTACTTCTGCGGATGAAATTATAAAAATGTATAAAAACCGAGAAATAGACGGAGTGTTTTTGAGTAACGGTCCGGGAGACCCTTTGATTTTAAAAGAAGTGCATAAAAAAATAGAAAAACTTTTGAAAGAAAAAATCCCAATGTTTGGAATATGTCTCGGGCATCAGCTTTTAAGCATTGCACATGGATTTAATACATTTAAACTTAAATTCGGACATCACGGGGGGAATCATCCAGTCAAAAATTATATAAACAGACATCCGGTTGTTGAAATTACCGCTCAAAATCACAATTACAATGTTCCGGAAGAAATTGAAAAAATTGCCGAAGTTACACATAAGAATTTATTTGATGGGACAATCGAGGGCGTAAAATATAAAAACGAACCCGTTTTTTCCGTTCAACATCACCCAGAAGCTTCCCCTGGACCTCATGACAGTAAATATATATTTAAAGAATTTTATAAAATACTCAGATGAATTTTGAAAAAATACAAAAAGTTGCTATTTTTATTTTTTCCTTATTTTTAATTTTCAGTGCAATAGTTTTATTAATGGGGCAATATTTAACTAATCCGTTATTATCAATATTTGTTTTTATTTTATTTATTTATATTGCTTATTATATTTTTTTAAAAACATTTTTTGAAGATTAAGATTGTATTAGTGTGGCTCGAAAAATCATTATTAATCAGACAATTTAATTAACTTATTGAATACTTTTAAAGTCATTTTTACATCTTCTAATGCATTATGATAAATTGCGTTTTGCCGTCCGAAAAAAAATGAAACCGCTTCTTCAAGTTTAGGCTGCTTTTTTTTATCCAAAATTACAATATCCCAAGAATAAAACATCGTATCGAATATAGGAATTTGAATAATGTGAGGGAAATATTTGATTCTTTCAAGCTCTCTTTTTAGCACTCCCAAATCGAAAAACACGTTGTGCCCCACAATCATATCGACCGAATCAAAAAGTGATAATATATAATCTTTTTTTTCTTCAAAAGAAGGTTTATCCTTAACGTCTTCTTGTTTTATTTTATGAACTTCATAAGCCTCCTCGCTTATTTTTGCTTTGGGATTTAATAGTTCGTAAATTTCTTCGGTCTGTTTTGTTTGTATATCCTCTATTACGAAAGCATAAGAGATTATATATCCGTAAATATCAGTTGTTTCGGTATCAAATACGCCTACTTTTCTTATTTTTTTATCCTGCGGGGTGTTTTTTAAATCGTTAAGATAAAATTCCAAAAATTCTTTGCTCGAAAAAACTTTCTGTCTTTTAAGCGGTTTTTGTCTTTGCATAAGTCCTTTTAATTCAAACATACAAGATACTATGTAATCTTCGTAATTTCTAAAAACACTATCTTCTTTTACGTCTTCATTAAGACATTTGATTAGATAATCTTTTTCTTTTTTTAATAATTGGTAAGCTTCTTTTTTCGCTTCTTTATTAAAAACGCTGGCCTTTCTGAGCGCTTCTATTTTTTGCGGAAGATTCAAAAGTGTCCTTTTTGATGAAATTATACACTTTAATTTTTTATTTTCAATTTTATATTGAAGTTTTTAAGGTATAATTACATATAAAAAAGGTTATTTATGCCAAAAAGAGAAGATATAAAAACTATTCTGCTCATAGGCTCGGGACCTATAATAATAGGACAAGCCTGCGAATTCGACTATTCCGGCGTTCAAGCTGCAAAAACCCTTAAATCACTCGGATACAGAGTTGTTCTTGTGAATTCTAATCCGGCCACGATTATGACCGATCCCGAGTTTGCAGATGCCACATATATTGAACCTTTAACGGCCGATATTGTATATAAAATAATACAAAAAGAAAAGGTTGATGCTATTTTGCCTACAATGGGAGGGCAGACTGCTCTTAATGTCGCAATGGAAATGTATGAAAAAGGAATGCTTGAAGGCATTGAATTTTTAGGAGCCGATCCCGAAGCTATCAAAAAAGGCGAAGATAGAGAAGAATTTAAAAAAGCTATTGAGAAAATCGGTCTTGAAATGGCAAAAAGCAAATCTGTAACAACTATTGAAGACGCCATAGCAGCGGTTAAAGAAATAGGTTTTCCCGTAATTGTCAGGGCTTCTTTTACACTCGGGGGGCTTGGAAGCGGAGTTGCTTATAATATGGAAGAATTTAAAGAACTTGCAAAAACCGGAATCGAAGCCTCTCCTATTAGTGAAATTGAAATTATGCAAAGCGTGCTTGGATGGAAAGAATATGAAATGGAGGTTATTAGAGACAGGGAGGATAACTGTATTATTGTTTGTTCCATTGAAAATGTCGATCCTATGGGTGTTCATACGGGCGATTCTATAACTGTGGCCCCTGCGCTTACTCTTACGGACAAAGAATATCAACGATTAAGAGATGCATCTTTTGCAATTTTAAGAGAAATAGGAGTAGATACAGGAGGCAGTAACGTTCAATTTGCCATTAATCCTGAGAACGGGAAAATGATTGTAATCGAAATGAATCCAAGAGTTTCGAGAAGTTCTGCTCTTGCGAGTAAAGCTACCGGTTATCCTATTGCCAAGGTTGCAACCCTTTTGGCCGTGGGCTATACTCTTGATGAAATAAAAAACGACATAACCGGAACCGCTGCCAGTTTTGAGCCGGTAATTGATTATATTGTTACCAAATTGCCGAGATTTACTTTTGAAAAATTTCCGAGTGCCGAGGCAACGCTTACCACTTCTATGAAAAGTGTAGGTGAAGTTATGGCAATAGGAAGAACATTTAAAGAATCCTTGCAAAAAGCCATATGCAGTCTTGAAATAGGATTAAGTGGACTTGATAGAAGAGAATGCGATGAAGAAGACTTAAAAAGAAAAATAAGAATTCCCAATGACGAAAGACTTCTTTATGTGGCCGAAGCGTTTAGAAAAGGCTTTGATATAGAGGATGTTTATGAGTTTTGTAGAATTGACAGATGGTTTTTAAATCAGATTAAAGAAATTGTGGATTTTGAAAAAGAGATTGATAAAAATATTTTGAAAGATGAAGAAAAGCTAAGACGTGCTAAAACTTTCGGATTTAGCGATAAAAAATTGGCTGAACTTATCGGATGCGAGGAAGATGAGGTTTATAAGGCGAGAAAGAAATTCAAAATCGAAATAGATTATAATGAAGTTGATACTTGTGCAGCCGAATTTGACACTACTACAAGTTATCTTTATTCAAGCGTGAATGTTACAAAAAACGTTCCTTTAAGAAAAAGTGATTTGGAAAATGACAAAAAAGTGCTTATTTTAGGCGGTGGGCCAAACAGAATCGGGCAGGGGATAGAGTTTGATTATTGTTGTGTTCACGCTTCTTTCGCTCTGAAAGATTTGGGAGTAAAAACCATAATGTATAACTGCAACCCCGAAACCGTTTCAACCGATTACGATACAAGCGATGTTTTGTATTTTGAGCCGATTGATTTCGAGAGGGTTAGAAATGTAATTGAAAGAGAAAATCCCGAGGGCGTAATAGTCCAGTTTGGAGGGCAAACGCCTCTTAAACTTGCAAAACCTTTAAGCAAAATCAATGCAAAAATTATAGGAACTTCCGCAGAAGTTATCGATGAGGCGGAAGATAGAGAAAAATTTGCAAAATTCATTCGGGAATTAAATCTCAATCAGCCGGAAAACGGAACGGCGTTTACAAAAGACGAGGCATTTAAAATTGCTAAAAGAATCGGATATCCCGTATTGGTAAGGCCCAGTTACGTGCTTGGCGGAAGGGCTATGAGAATTGTTTATAATGAGGATGAATTAAGAGAATATATGGACGAAGCCGTGAGTGTCAGCAATGAATCCCCGGTTTTAATTGACAAATTTTTAGATAGGGCAATTGAACTTGATGTTGATGCAATCAGCGATACGAAAAATGTATATATCGGTGGAATAATGCAGCATATCGAAGAAGCCGGGATTCACAGCGGGGATAGTGCATGTTCTCTTCCTACGGTCAGTATTTCAAAAGAAAAAATAAAAGAAATAGAAGAAACCACAAAGCAAATTGCGTTAAAATTAGGCGTTAAAGGTCTACTTAATATTCAATATGCACTTCATAGGAATAAACTTTATTTAATAGAAGTAAATCCAAGGGCAAGCAGAACGGTTCCTTTTGTAAGTAAAGCCACAGGTCTTCCTTTGGCAAAAGTAGCGACAAGAATTATGTGGAATTTGGCATATAATCCTTATATTAACGTTGGGAATGTCTTGGAAGAAGCGCTCAAATTTTATGATAAGTTTAATGTAGTGACATTTGATGGGAATGTTTACAAACCGAAAACAAAAGAACACATAGCTGTAAAAGAAGCAGTATTTCCTTTTAACAAACTTCCCGGTGCCGATTTGATACTCGGACCTGAAATGAAATCAACAGGTGAAGTGATGGGAATAAGTTCAAGTTTTGGTGAAAGTTTTGCAAAAGCCCAAGAAGCTGCAAAAAACTTTTTGCCAAAAAAAGGCAAAGTGTTTATTTCATTAACGGATTTGGATAAAGAATTTGCACCTCAAATAGCAAAAGAACTTAAAAATCTGGGATTTGATATTGTGGCAACCAGCGGAACTTATAAAGTAATAATCGATTCGGGCATTGAAGCCGTGAAGGTTTTGAAAGTGAGTGAAGGTAGGCCTAATATTGTTGATATGATTAAAAATGAGGAAATTGCACTTGCTATTAATACAAGCGATAACAAATCGAGCAAAGACGATGCAAAAATAATAAGAAGAGAAGTTTTGAATAACGGAGTGCCTTATTTTACAACCATTTCAGCAGTGTTTGCCGCAATTGAAGCTATAAAGTTTATTCAAAATAGCGAAACGGAAGTTTCTTCCATTCAGGATTATTTCAAAAAATAATTCTTTCAATTTTCCAAAATTTTTCCAAAAAGCCCTCAACATTACTTGACATAAGAGAGAAAATATAATATACTTTCATTCCTCAAACGGAAGAGAGAGGGTTTGAGAGATAATTGAGAGCAT
>JALVTJ010000076.1 GCA_027036005.1 Nautiliaceae bacterium | reverse complement strand
ATCTCTTTTAAAACATTCAAATAAGCTTTTTTAATCCTTTCGTCTTTTTCCACGGCCGGTTTTTTGTAAAAAGGCATCTCTTCGATAATGTTGCTTTTTGGGATATAATTTCTAAAATATTGATTTTTAGGAAGTTTGGTAATTGTTTTGATTACCCTTTTGTGAATTTCTTTATTTTCCACTCTGTTTAAAAGCAGTTTTAAATTTTTGTTTAAGTTTAAAGACAAAAGTTGATTGTATGTTCTAAGTGAAAGAATATCGGGAAGTGCCGGGACTATTACAAAATTTGAGAGTTTTAAAATATCTCTTGTTAAAGGATTTATATTTGCAGGAGCATCTATAAAAATAAATTCATATCCCGGTATTAACAGTTTTTCTAAGTTTTTTTTGTATTTTTCAAATCCGGTGTCGGCAGGAATTATGTCAAGATTAATAAACTGAGTTGATTTTACTATTTTTGAAGGTTTTTTGTTTAAAAGATTTCTTTTTTTTACCTTTTTGTCAAAAAAATAACTGCTTGCTCCTTGTGTATCCAAATCTATCAGTAAAGTTTTATAATTTAGCGAAGTAATATATGCAAGATTTACACAAGTCGTGCTTTTGCCGACACCTCCTTTTGAATTGAATATTGCAATTATCATCCTAAGCCTTTTTTAGTATAATATCAAAAAAAGCTTTGGAGTTTCAAATGGAAAAAATAAACATTAACGAATTACACAATCCCGAATATGTGCTTGTAGGCAACAAAAGAATGAAACTTGATGAATTGATACACGATTTTGTTGACCTAAAAAGAGTTCACAAAAAAGCCGTGAAAAAATATATGCAAGAACAAGAGCTCAAACCTTATCAGGCTGAACTTATAAAAATGCAAACGTATCTTGAAGAAACGCACAAAAGAATGATTGTTTTGTTTGAAGGAAGAGATGCCGCCGGTAAAGGCGGGACTATAAGGAGAATTGTGAGATATATGAATGAAAAACATTATAGAGTGGTAGCACTTGGAAAGCCGAGTGATGTTCAAAAAACGCAGTGGTATTTTCAAAGATATGTTGAGCAGTTTCCGCGAGGTGGTGAAGTTGTGCTTTTTGATAGAAGCTGGTATAACCGTGCAATGGTAGAGCCGGTTTTCGGGTTTTGCACGAAAGAAGAATATGAAACGTTTATGCAAGAATGTCCGATGTTTGAAAAATCTCTTGTAATGGAGGGGACGATTTTAGTTAAAATTTATCTCTCAATCTCAAAAGAAGAGCAAGCCAAAAGATTTGAAAAAAGACGTCGTGATCCTCTTAGACAATGGAAACTCAGCGAAATAGATCTTCAAGCTCAGGATAAATGGGATGAATTTACCGAAATGAAATATAAAATGCTTAAAGCCACTCATACACATTACGCACCATGGACGGTAATTAGGAGCGATAATAAACATTATGCGAGATTAAATGCAATGAGGGTTATTTTGAATGCGGTTGATTATCCCGGTAGAAATACGGAACTTAATTATGTCCCAGATGAAGGAATTGTTGTAAGTGGGGCCAGAGAAATAGAGATAATGGAAGCCGATAGGATTAGAAGCGGTAAGTTTGTTAGTTGATGAGTTGATGGTAGATGGGTGAATGAGTGGATGAGTTTATGGGTATATGAGTGTATGTGGATGAGGAATTTTGAGTTCCTATTTCCAAGTTTTAAATATACAAATAACCAATACACCAATAACAAATTAACAAATTAACAAGGGGATAAAATGAAAGAAAAGTTTTATAAACTGTTTAAAAATGAAATGAGTGAGGATAAAGCAAGAGAATTTTTAATAGATTTGTATAAAAAGGGTGAGAGTGCCGAGATAATAGCAGCTGCGGCTGAGGTTATGAGAGAATTTAGTATTAAACTCCCCGTTTCGAAAGATTTACAGGAAAAATTAATTGATATTGTCGGAACGGGAGGAGATAAAAGTAATTCTTTTAATATCTCTTCAACGACAGCTCTTTTGCTCTCATCCATAGGAAGTTACGTGGCAAAACACGGAAACAGAAGCATTACAAGCAAAAGCGGAAGTGCCGATATGCTCGAAGCTCTTGGAATAAATCTTAATTTAACTCCTCAAAATCAGGTTAAGATGCTCGAAGATGTAAGATTTACTTTTATTTTTGCAATAAATCATCATCCAGCTATGAAACATATTATGCCAATTCGTCGTTCAATCCCACACAGAACTGTTTTTAATATTCTTGGACCTCTTACAAATCCGGCAGGTGCTAAAAAATATATGCTGGGAGTGTTCAGTGTTAATTTTGTAGAAAAAATTGCAAAAGCTTTGATGTTAATGGATGTTCAAAGAGCAATGGTGGTAAGTTCGCTTGACGGGATGGATGAGATAAGTATCGCCGCTCCTACAAAAGGCGTGTATTATAACGGGAAAGAGTTAAAAGAAATTGAAATAAATCCGGCTGAATATGGAATGAGTGGAAATAAAGAGGATTTGGTTGGAGGAGATGCATTAGAAAACGCAAAAATAACAAGAGGTATTTTAAGCGGAGAAATAAAGGGTGCTAAAAGAGATGTCGTTTTATTAAACGCTGCTGCAAGTTTGGTAGTAGATGAGAAAGCAAAAGATATAAAAGAGGGAATCGAAATAGCAAAAGAAGCTATTGATAGTGGCAAGGCAATAAAACATCTTGAAAAAATTATAGAAACTTCAAGGAAACTTGATGGCGATTAGAAAAATTAATGTTGATGGAAAAGAATTTGAAATTCATTATGATATTATAAATCCGAGCAATAAAAAAAATATAATTTTTCTTCACGGATGGGGCAGTAATAAAGAGATAATGAAAGTATTTAGTGAGAACTTTAAGGATTTTAGACATATTTATATCGATATGCCTGGATTTGGAAAAACTCCAAATCCTTATATTTTAACCACATTCGATTATGCCAAAATAATTAATGAATTTTTAAAGGAACTTAATATCAAAAAAGATATCATAGTAGGGCACAGCTTTGGAGGTAAAGTTGCTACACTTTTAAATCCTGAACTTTTAGTTCTTCTTGCAAGTGCCGGTATTGTAATGTCAAAGCCTTTAAGTGTCAAAGTAAAGATAAAAACATATAAAATGCTTAAAAGTTTAGGTTTATCAAAATTTAGAAGGTTTTTTGTAAGTGCTGATGCTAAGGGAATGAGTGAAAATATGTATAAAACTTTTAAAAATGTTGTTGATGAGGATTTTAGCGATGTTTTTGCAAAATATAACGGTAAAGTGCTAATCTTTGGAGGAGAGGTCGATACCTCTGTTCCACCCGAAGCCATAAAAAAACAAGGCGAATTATTTAAGAG
>JALVTJ010000075.1 GCA_027036005.1 Nautiliaceae bacterium | reverse complement strand
TACTAACCTCTATAACTTCTAATACTTCTACTAACCTCTACTAACATTTGACTATTTTATTTCCATACCCCTTCAATAATTTCTCCGCATTTAGGACAATGTGCGTTGCCTTCGTTATCTATTTTTAAAATATTTTTTTCCACATTATAAATTGTTCTAACAATAAGTTCTTCATTGCATTTTGGGCAATAAGTAATTACAGGCATTGCAACATTTCCGAGATATACGTATTTAAGACCAGCTTTTTTTCCTATGTCATATGCTCTTAACATAGTTTCCATTGGTGTTGGCGGTTTGTCTTGAACTTTATAATCAGGATGGAACCTCGTAATATGCCAAGGGATTTCCACTCCTACACTTGCAATAAATTCTGCTATTTGAGTAAGCTCTTTTTCACTGTCATTATCTCCCGGGACTATAAGAGTGGTGATTTCTTGCCATATACCTACACTCTTTAATCTTTGAACAGTATCTAAAACATCTTCAAGTTTTCCTTTTAGTACTTTTTTATAATATTCGGGTTTAAAACTTTTGATATCCACATTGCAAGCATCCACCCAATTTTTCATATCCTCTATTTCATAAACGCTTTCAAATCCGTTTGTTACAAAAACGTTTTTTAATCCTTTCTCTTTTGCCAAAATTCCGATATCTCTCGCATACGGATAAAAAACACTCGGTTCGTTATAAGTATAAGCAATTGAATTGCATTTATATTCCAGTGCCAACTTTATCATTTTTTCGGGAGAAACATAAATAGAATCATCTACTTTGTGATTATGGGCTATTTGCCAGTTTTGACAAAAAGGGCATTTGAAATTACATCCCACCGTTCCGAAGCTTAAAACAGCGCTTCCAGGTAAAAAGTGAAAAAGAGGTTTTTTTTCAATCGGGTCTATATTAATACTTGCCGGATGACCGTATACCAAATTTATAAGCTCTCCGTTTTTATTCATATTAATACCGCATATTCCTATTTGACCTTCTTTAAGAATACAATGATGGCGGCAAAGAAGACATTTTATTTTTTCATTATCTATTTTTTCGTAATATTTCATATTCCCCTCCTTCTTTTTTAGATTATATCATATTTTTTAATAAAAGTAAATACAAAAAGTAAAGGAAGTTTATAAATAAGGACTAAATAATTTTTACTTTTAATTTTTTATACGGAGTTTTTTTGGCTGATGAAGCAAAAGAAGAGGAATCTATTTCGTTTTCTTTAAATTCTATTTCGATAAATTCCTTTATTTCAATACCGAATAATTCGGCGGGATTGGTAGATACGAGTTTAGTTATCGTTTTATTAGGGAGTGGAAGAGAATATGCAAGCTGTGTAAATATATCAAGTTTGCTAATTCCGTTTTCAGCTTCTTCAAAAGGCAAATCCTTTTCTTTTGCCGCAATATGATTTGATGAAATAAAATCGATTATTCCTTCCTCACATGCTTTTAAAAGTGCGTTTTTATCTTCTTTGCTTCTAAGAGGAGGGAAGGTTTTTAAAAGGGTATTGAAACCTTTTATATCTTCATCGCAAAAATAGAGATTGTCAATGCAAACATCAATATAAATGTTTGATGCTCTGTTTTTTAGAATTTGAATTGATTCTTTTGTTGTTATATTTAAAAAAACGGTTTTCGCATTGAAATTTTTTGCAAGTTCGAGAATTTTTGCAACTTCTATCGATTCGGCATAATTCGGAATACCGCAAAGACCATGGGAGTAAGCGATTGGCGAATCGTTCATAACTCCTGTTGAGAGGGCTTTGTTGTTTGCATTGATAAAAACGGGAATATTTAAAAATTCCGCATATTCGAAAACCCTTTTGATTAAATTCATATCTTCGTCGCTATCGATATAAATAGCACTTGCGCCTTTTTGTTTTAGAATTGAAATATCGCTAAGAGTGTTTTCGTGTATTCCTTCAACCGCTACAAAAAGATTAAAATCGGCTTCGTTTGCTCTTTTTAGATTATAGCTTAAATGGAGCTTATCGAATATGGGTTTATTTGCTGGTATCATCAATGCTGCATATACTCCTCCGTTTTGTGCTGCTTGTGCGAGTTTGGATATACTTTCTGAGTTTTTGACGTTTAAATCGAACGATTTTGGAATTTTTATTTTCATTTGAAGCCTTTTTTAATATAATTTTACAAAAAAAGAATATAAATGAATATATGGTTTTTGTTGAATTATCTGATTTTGGTTAGTGTTGTGGTTTATTTTGCATATAGACTTGGGTATAATATTTGGATCTTTGGAATAATTGCATTGGTGCTTTCACCAGTCGTTGGATTTTTGGCATTAGCTATTTGGGATTATTATCAAAATTTTATAAAAGGGAAAATATGACTAAAAAAGATTATTTAGATATTTTAAAAAAAAGTTATTTTAATTTAAGCGAAAAAGATGGAAAGATTTTTGAGGATATAATGAGGGATGATGGACTTGCAAAATGCAAAATAACATTTAATCTATGGGCTTTTTTGTTCGGTTGGTTTTATCTGTTATACAGAAGACTTGGAATAGAAGCATTCGGAGTTTTAATCTTTTCATTACTTGGAGGATATATATTGGCTTATGCAAATATTCACCCTGTATTAGTTATAATCTTTATGATTGGGGTTAATTCTTTTTTGAGTGGATTTTGTTATCACTTTTTGTATTTGAATAAGCTTTCAAGGGATATTTCATATTGCGGTGAATATAATGTCGATATAAAGTGTATGAAAAAAAGAGCCGAGCCTAAAAAATCTTATGTGATACTTGCGCTAATTGTTATTATTATTTTCTTATGGCCTTGGATTTATGCTTTGATTACCGGAGAGACTCTTCATAAATAAGATATTCTTTTTCTCTTTTGATATAATTTCGTAAAAAAGGTTTTTTATGAAAAAAGTTTTAATAATAGGCAGCGGGGGTAGAGAATATTCTATCGGGTTTTTTATGAAAAACGAGGCGGAAATTTTTTATGCACCGGGGAACGGGGCTACAAGCGAATTTGCTACCAATATTGATATAAAGGATTTTGAAGAGCTAGCTCTTTGGGCGAAAGAGAATAATATAAATCTTACTATTGTAGGACCGGAAGCTCCTTTGGTCGAGGGTATTACGGATGTATTTAAAAAACACAATCTTATTATTTTTGGACCTACTAAAAATGCAGCAAGACTTGAAGGCAGCAAGGTTTATATGAAAAATTTTTTGAAAAAACACAATATCCCGAGTGCAAAATATATTGAAACAAACAAAAAAGAAAAAGCGTATGAATTTATAGAAAAAATGGATAAACTTCCAATTGTTATAAAAGCGGACGGGCTTTGTGCCGGCAAAGGTGTGATAATCGCCGAGAGTAAAGAAGAAGCAAAAAAAACGGCTGACGAAATGCTAAGCGGAAAGGCGTTTGGCGAAGCCGGAAAAAAGATTATAGTTGAAGAATTCTTGGATGGATATGAACTTAGTATGTTTGCAATATGCGATGGAAAAGATTTTGTTTTATTGCCTGCCGCGCAAGATCACAAAAGGTTACTTGACGGAGACAAAGGACCTAATACGGGCGGAATGGGTGCATATGCTCCAACTCCTCTTGCAACGCCTGAAATTTATGAAAAAGTCAAAGAAAAAATTATTAAACCCACTTTAAAAGGAATGCAAGAAGAAGGCTCTGCTTATGAAGGTGTTTTGTTTATAGGGCTAATGATTGTTGATAACGAGCCGTATGTGCTTGAATATAACGTGAGATTCGGAGATCCCGAGTGTGAAGAGCTTATGCCTTTGATTGAAAGCAGTGTATATGATATGTTTTATTACGGGGCAAAAGGAGAACTTGAAAAAATCGATGTGAAAATAAAAGATATGGTAGCAGTGGGCGTAGTTTGTGCAAGCAAAAATTATCCTTATTCAAGTAGTAAGCCAGCTGAAATAAAAATAGATGATTTAAACTCCTGCAACGGTTATATTGCATATGCCGGCGTTAAAAACATAGATGGAAAACTTATGGCAAGCGGAGGAAGAATCTTAGTGTGTGTAGGATATGGAAAAGATGTAAAAGAGGCAAGAGATGAAGCGTATAAAATAGTTGATAAAGTTCATTTTGACGGAATGCAATTTAGAAAAGACATAGCTTATCAAGCGATAAAGTAGGAAATAAAGAAGATAATAAAATGAGGAAAAAATAATGCAAAATATAAATGACTTGGATTTTAGATTGCAAAGAGAAGGTTTGAAAATAGCTTCTATAACAAAAAGAGCAATTGCAATGACAATTGATGATTTTTTAATCTCTTTTATTGTTATAATAGCTTTTTATAATTCGTTTGCAAATGCTAAAAATTTTCAGGAAATATTAATTTTAACCGATAAACTCTTTTTTTATATTTTTATCGCTTATACCCTTTATCATTGGCTTTTTGTTGCGATTTACGGGAAAACGATAGGCAAATTCATAACAAAAATAAAAGTTATAGATATAAAAACATTCGATAAGCCTGATTTATTGTTTTCTTTTATAAGAAGTTTAATGAGAAATTTTGACGAAATGTTTTTTTATATGGGTATGGCAGTAGCTTTATTTGATGCATATAACAGAGCTTTGCATGATATAGTGGGGAGATGTATAGTTGTTGAGGATTAGTCTGTTTTTAATTTTTTTTGCATTTTTATTTGCTGATGTGAAAATATATGCTCCTTATTCAAAAGAAGTAAATAATAGCGTCATTTTAAAAAAGCCTTATATGATTTATAAAGATTTTTATATTCAATCGGACAGAGCTGTTGTGAAAAATAACAAAACCGCCATTTTTGAAGGAAACGTTGTAATTTTTTATAATGATGAGGTAATAAAAGCCAAGAAAGTAGAAGTTCTCTCAAAAGAAAATATTGTAATTAACGATTCTTATCTATATGACAGAAAACTTGATGTATGGTTTAAAAATAAAATAGCCAATATCGAAGATAAAAATATTGTCTATTTCAAAGACGGGATTTTCAGTAGTTGTTGTGTAAAAAATCCTGATTGGTTTATTCATACGACAAGCGGAAATTTTAATAAAAAAACAAAATATATTAAACTTTATAATTTAACGCTTTATATTCACAAAACTCCTGTTTTTTATCTTCCTTTTTATTTCGGTTCACTTGACAAGACAAGAAGAAGCGGATTACTAAGACCTTATTTGGGATATTCGTCAAATGAAGGTTTGCTTTATTCTCAGCCTATTTATTTTGTTACATCAGTTAGAAACGATTTGGAAATTACGCCAACAATTAGAAATTTAAGGGGTAGAGGAATTTATTCTACTTTTAGGTTTGTGGATTCACCATATTCCTATGGAGAAATAAAAGTTGGTATTTTTAAAGACAAATCATATTTTTATAAAAAAAACAATCTTGCCCATCAAAGTCATTACGGATATGAATTTTATTATTTAAGGAATAAAGTTACAAAAAACGATAAATTGTATATGGATTTAAAATATGCGAATGATGTGGATTTTTATTATTTAAACCCATTTAATTATACGTTTGACACCAGCTATTTAACAGATACTTTAATAACTTCGAAATTAAATTATATAAAAGAATTCAAAGGTTCTATTTTAGGAATTTATAACAGATATTATATCGATACTACCAAACTTTCGAATAAAGACACCATGCAAACTATTCCTCAGATTAATTATCATATTTATGAAAAAAAATATTGGAAATTTTTGACGTCTTTTGACTATAATTTTTATTATAACTTTAATATGGATAATTTCAGATATTATACAAATACGTTTTCTTTTCCTTTATCATTTGATTTTCATATGTTTGATAATTATTTGAATTTTAAAGCAAGCGAAATTTTTAACGGCGAATATTCAAAACAAAGACACAGTAATCTTCCCGCCTCTTTTTATTTAAACGGATATTCAGAGTTTAAATTATATACCTCTTTAACTAAATACGGCACTTTTTTGCATATAATCAATCCGGCATTGATATTTACTCATAGAAATTTTTCCAGAAAAGATATTAAAACCCCTTCGATTATTACTTATTCCGAAATTAACGATAATATTTCTTTTAATTTGTTTCAAATATTTGAATATAAAGATTTATATTTGGATCATACGTTTAATCAGATATATAATTCCAATATCAAAAAATTTACCAAAATGGAAAATTTAATTAATATGAAATTTAAAGGAATAACATTATCGGATAATAATAAATATGATTGGCAAAGTGATAGTGTTGAATATAATGCTTTTAATTTGGGATTTTTATTATTAAAAAATAATTTTGAAATATCTCATATTTATCAAAAATTTCCAAGAACAAAAACAATCGATTTTAAAATAAGTAGGAACATTAATCCTTATAAAACATTATATTTTAAGTATAATTATGATATACTAAATAGATATGCAAAATATTGGATAGTAGGAGTTAAGCTTAATAAAAAGTGTTGGCAATATGATATTAGCTTTAAAAAGAATATTTTCCCGGTATTGGAAAATAGCGGTATTTCGTATAAAACCGATAATATTATATATTTTTATATAAATTTTTATCCAATTGGAGGAGTTAAACAAACATTTTTATATAAAGGAAGCTGATGAGAACTGAAATAAAAGTGGGATTATTTGTTTTAATAAGTCTTATTTCTATTTTGTTTTTGACATTTGAAGTTAAATCACTTGAAAATTTTAAAGAAAAAGGATACGTTTTATATGCTGTTGTGGATGATGCAAGCGGACTGGCCGAAAAATCCAGGGTAAAATTAAGAGGAGTGAAAATAGGTATTATAAAATCTATGCAATTAGTGCAAAACGGTGTAAAATTAAAATTATTAATATATAAAAATATAAAAATTCCAAAAAATTCTGTTGTAACTGTTGCACAGGATAATGTTTTGGGAGGAAAATATCTTGAAATTATACCTCCTAAGAAAATTACATCCTATTATTCTCCTAATGAAACTATTATTAAACATTTGACTTCTGCATCAATGGCGGATGTATTAACAAATGTAAATATAGCAGTTAATAAAATTAAAATTTTGATTGATAAATTAAACAATACTTTGGATAAAAACACAACCCAAAATATTAAATATACCGTTGCAAATATTAAAGATTCATCAATTTATTTAAAAAACATATTAAAAAACATAAATAGCAAAATTCCTAAGTTATTAAATAATGCAAATAATTTGATTTTAACTTATAAAAAAAGCGGAGATATTATTAAAAAAAGACTTCCGGATATTTTAAGTAAAACCGATAGCTTAATGGTAAAATTAAACGATGTTGCAGATGTTTTAAAACAAAAGCTTCCTAAATTGGCGGATGAATATATTGAGGTTGGAAAAAATGCGAATGATATTTTGGTGAAAAATAAAAATTCTCTTTCAAAAACCATTGCGGCTGCAAAAAACTTTTTTGCTAACGGAAGTAACAGTTTCCAAAAAATCGATAAATTTTTGGCAAAAGTTCAAAATTTAAGCATAAATGTGGATATTGCCAGCGATTTATTGCTTAGAGATAATTATTTTAAAACAACGGCAAATTTAGCTTTAATACCAGCTCCTACAAGATATTATATTATCGGACTTACTTCAACAAAAGATTATGAAAATCCTCAAAGTGTTTCAAATAATGACAGTAAAGTGTATATTAATGCCCAAATAGGTAAAAGATATCAAAATCTTTTACTTAGAGGAGGAATTATTGAAAGCACGGGCGGGGTTGGAGTTGATTATTTTATGTATGATGACAAAGTTAAATTGAGCGCCGATTTGTATGATTTCAATTCTCAAAACGATTATAGAGATTCCAAACCTCATTTGGATTTATCTGCAAGATATTTATATTTGAAACATCTTGAATTTATAGCAGGTGTTGATGATTTGATTAATCCGAATGCAAGACAGCTGTTTTTAGGAATAGGTGTAAATTTTAATGACAACGATTTAAAAACGTTTGTGAGCGGAGGTGCCTCATCATTCCTAAAATAGAACAGATAAAAAAAGCTTGCGAAATTTTAGATATTAAACCTTTAAGCTCTTTAAAAGATATTCAAAAACAATATAAAAAACTTGCAAAAAATTATCACATCGATATGGGTGGGAGCGAAGCGAAAATGAAAAAAATTAATGAAGCTTATAAAATATTAAAAGAGTATGTTGAAAATTACAAATTTATGTTTAATGAAGAAGAAGTTACAAAACAGTGCCCCGATGAATTTATAAAAAAATTCAGGGTTTAGAATGTTTGAGAATAGAAAAGACGCCCTAAATAAGTTGATGGAAATATTGGATAAAAATATTGTTTCCAAATGTATAATTTTATCCATAAGCAAAAGAGGTGTTTTTTATGCAAGGGAAATAGGATTAAAAAACGGTTTATTGGAAGGTGATTTTTTATTAATTGAAAAAGTTAAATCACCTATAAATAAAGAAACCTCATTGGCGGCCGTGAGCGAGACAAAGGATTATATAGTAATAGATGAACTTATAAAAAGCTTTGAAATCAACGATGATTATCTTTTTTCGGAAATTCAAAGAGTTTATGACAATAAAATAATGAATAATATCTATCAATTAAGAGCGGGAGAGAGTATAATTTCACTTGAAGGTAAAGATGTTTTATTGGTTGACGAGGGGGCTAATACTGGACTTAGACTTTTGTGTGCGATTAAAAGTTGTATTTCAAAAGGAGTAAATACCGTAAATGTAGCAGTTCCCGTAATTTCGAAAGAAAGTGCCGGAATAATTGAAAAACTTGTGGACAATATCTTTTTTGTTAAAACAATAGAAGATTATGTATCTGTTGAATATTATTTTAAGGAGTATAAATGAGTTGTGAAGTTAAATTGAAAATCAATGATAAAGAGCAAAAATTAATATTAAATAAAGTTGCAAGACAAGCTGACGGAAGTGTATGGTGGCAAGAAGACAATACGGTAATGCTTGCTACTCTTACATATAATCCCGATGAGCTTGTTGAAGAGGATTTCGTTCCTCTTGCAGTTCAGTATGTAGAGAAAGCTTATGCGGTAGGTAAAATTCCGGCGGGATTTGTAAAAAGAGAACAAAAACCGGGTGATTTCGAAACACTTACGGCAAGAATTGTAGATAGAAGTCTAAGGCCTTTATTTCCGAAAAATTACGGATATAATACAATAATTACCATTATGGCTTTAAGTGCGGATGAAAATAGCGATTTACAGTTAGCGGCTATGAATAGTGCGGCTGTTAGTATGTATCTAAGTTCGCTTCCTTTTGCAAAAATGGTTCATGCTGTTCGAATCACAAGAATTGATGGAAAAATAATAATCAATCCTACATTAAGCGAATTAAATGCAGGGGATTTTAATCTGTTTGTAACGGGAACTAAGGATGAGCTTTTAATGATCGAATTTGCCGCACAAGGACAAGAAGAAATTGAAATTATACCTGTTGATGACGTTATGCTTGACGGTGTTCCGGTTGAAAATACCATAACCAAATACAAAACAAACGAGATTACCGAAGATGATTTGATAGAAGTGCTTAAAATAGCAAAAGAACACATCAAAAAAGGAGCTGAAATTTATGAAGAGGCTCTAAAAGAATTCGTAAAAGAAAAAATAAGTTACGAACATAGAAAAGAAATTGATTTGAACGAATATATCAAATTAATTAAAGAACAATACTCTCAGGAATTAAAAAATATTATAAAACATCTTTGCAAAAGCGAGAGGGAATATCTATTAAATCAATTTGCAAAAAAAATTGCGGAGAATCTGGATAAAAAAGATGAATATGATTATATTTTGAAAGCCGTCAAAGAAGTAAAAAGGGAAATAGTAAGAGCACAAATACTTTATGAAGGTATTAGGGCTGACGGAAGAAAACTTGATGAAATCAGGCCTATCAGTATAGAGACAAACATATTGCCAAGGGCTCACGGAAGCTGTCTGTTTACAAGAGGGCAGACACAAGCGCTTGTAACGGCTACAAGAGGCGGGGATATGGATGCACAGGTTTATGGAAACCTTACCGATAAAGAAGAAAAACTTGAAAAATTCATGCTTCATTATAATTTTCCTTCGTTTGCAGTGGGAGAAGCTGAAAGATTAGGACCTCCAAGCAGAAGAGAATTGGGACACGGAAATCTTGCCAAAAGGGCGATTGAACCTTTGATTGATCCGGAGTTTGACGAAACCGTAAGAGTGGTGAGTGAAATTACAGAGAGCAACGGAAGCTCTTCCATGGCAACGGTTTGCGGCAGTTCGCTCGCCCTTAAAGCTGCAAAAGTTCCTTTACTTAAAATGGCCGCCGGTATTGCTATGGGAATGGTTAGTGAGGGTGAAAAGTATGCAATTTTAACCGATATTATGGGGCTTGAAGATCATGACGGGGATATGGATTTCAAAGTTGCCGGAACATTTGACGGTATTACCGCAATGCAGATGGATATTAAACTCGGCGGAATTTCGCTCGATATCTTAAAAGAAGCGCTTTATCAGGCAAGGGATGCAAGAGGCTTTATTTTGGAAAAAATGCAAAAAGCCGCAAGCGAAATTAAATATAACGAGGATATTTTGCCAAAAATATTGAGTTTTAAAGTTGAACCGGATAAAATTATCGATATTATAGGAACTGCCGGGAAAACGGTCAAAGATATTATTGCAAAATTCGGTGTTTCCATTGATCTTGATAGAGAAAGCGGAAAAGTTAAAATTTTCGGAGAATCGCATGAAAAAATGCAACAAGCCAAAGATTATATTTTAAATGTAATTTGTAAAAATGACAAACCTCAAATTCCGGAATTTGAAATAGGTTCGATTATAGAAGGCACAATCAAAAGAAAAGCACCTTTTGGGATGTTTGTGGAAATTGCGCCCGATGTGGAGGGGCTTTTGCACATAAGTAAATTAAACGGACATACTTTTGATGAATTTGAAGAAAGCCAGAAAATAAAAGTCAAGGTTCTCTCCCAAAGCGGATTTAAAATAGAACTTGCTTTGGTGGAATAATTATGTTTGAAAAATATCCTTTTGAAAAATTAAACGATTTATTAAAAAACATTCCTCATCCCGATGAGGTTTTAACTCTTACGATAGGCGAACCTCAGTTTGAAACCCCTGAATTTATTCAACATGAGCTTTGCAAAAATGCGAAGTTACTTAAAAAATATCCCAAAACCGCCGGGGAAGAAATGTTAAAAAAAGCCCAAAGAGGTTTTGTAAAAAGAAGATTTGGTGTAGAATTAAAAGAAAACGAGCTTATTCCGAGTTTGGGAACAAGGGAAGTTTTGTTTAATTTTCCGCTTTTTTTAAAACCTAAAAAAACGGCATTTCCTAATCCTTTTTATCAAATATACGAAGGTGGTGCAATTGCTGCTGGGAGCAAAATAAATTATATGCCTCTTGTTAAAGAAAATAATTTCAAAAATACAATTGAACAACTTGACGCAGATGAAGATTTTGTTATTTTAAATTCTCCGAATAACCCAACTGCTAGTGTAATGAGTTTAGATGAATTGTGCGAGTGGGTTGAGTATGCGTTAAAAAAAGATATTGTGATTTTAAGCGATGAATGTTACAGTGAAATATATTTTGATGATAAACCGGCCTCTATTTTAGAGGCTTGCGTTAAACTCGGCAATAAAAATTTTAAAAATATTCTTGCAATCAATTCCATTTCAAAAAGAAGTTCCGCTCCGTCTCTAAGGAATGGTTTTATAGCAGGAGATAGCGAATTATTAAAAAAATATTTACAATTTAGAACGTATGTGGGATGTGCAATTCCCCTTCCTTTACAATTAGCTGCTGCAAAAGCGTGGGAAGAGGATAGCCATGTCGAAATTTTTAGACAAAAATATAAAAATAATTTTGAAATAGCAAAAGAAATTTTAGGAATAGAAATGCCAAAAGCAACTTTTTATATATGGCTTGAAGTAAAAAACGATATTGAATTTACAATCGAAGCGTATAAAAGAGGTGTTAAAGTAATGCCAGGACGTTTTATGGGAAGGAAGGGTGCAGGTGAGGGTTATGTAAGAGTTGCACTTGTTTATGATGAGAAAAAAACAAAAAAAGCGCTTGAAATATTAAAGGAACTTTTATGAATATACTCGAAAAATACAAAGAACTTGAAAAACTTCTTCATAAAAATGAAGACGAAAAAATTGAAGAAATATTTAGAGGTATTTTAGAAGATGCAATTACAATAGTAAATGAAAAATTTCAAAAAAATGAGTTTTTAGATGTTAATAATCCTGTTGATAAAGCCGTTATAAGAGCTATGTTTGAGTATATGCTCGAACTTTGGGCTGAGGGTGAAATAGATGAAGCCAAACAGCTTGGATATGATATGCTTTATCTGGTAAAAGATGAGAAATTAAAAGAGATGTTTTCTATGTTTGTAATAGGTATGCTTGAAAGGTTGAGTTTGGATAAGTTTTTTGATAATTATGTAAAAACCGCAAAAACTTATAAAGATTATTTTTTTGTAAATTTTAACGATAAAATAGACGAACTTATAATAAAACACAAAAAACGCTTTCAGGATGAATATGCAAAAGATGCAGAATAATATTCATTTTATCGGAATCGGGGGGATAGGGCTTAGTGCTATTGCAAGATATCTAAAACAAAATGGTTTTAATGTCAGCGGAAGCGATATTAAAAAAACCCCTTTGATTAACAAGCTTCAAAATGAAGGCATAAAAATTTATATTCCTCAAAAAGAAGAAAACATCACTTCCTCAATAGATTTTATAATTTATACTGCTGTGGCAAAAGAGAATAATCCCGAAAGAATTGCCGCTAAAAAAGCGGGAATTAAAACTTTTTCAAGAAGGGAATTCTTGCCTCAGTTGCTTGGAGATAAAAAAGTAATCTCAATTTGCGGAGCTCACGGTAAATCAACTACAACAGCCATTTTGGCTTCAATACTAAATAATGCAAATGCACTAATAGGGGCTGAGAGTAAAGATTTTAATTCAAATGCAAGGGTTAGAGAAAGTGAGCTTATGGTATTTGAAGCGGATGAAAGTGACGGAAGTTTTGTGGATTCGAATCCTTTTATGGCGGTTGTAACAAATACGGAACCCGAACATATGGAATTTTATGATCACGATTTGGACAAATTTTATGCCCATTATGAAGAATTTTTGAAAAAAGCTAAAATTAGAGTGGTTAACGGAGACGATGAATTTATAAAAAAGCTTGATTTGCCTATGAAAAAAGTATTTATAAAAGATGCAAAAAACATCAGATACGAAATAAGAGAAAATCAGCCTAAAACCGTGTTTGAATATAAAGATTATGAATTTGAAGTGTATGGATTTGGAGAGCATTTAGTGCTTGATGCACTTTTGGCAATAGAAGCGGCAAGCGAATTTATTTCGCTTGATGAAATTGTCAAAAATATAAAAAATTTTGCCGGAATTAAAAAAAGATTCGATATTCTTCAAAACGAAGATGATTTTATACTTATTGACGATTATGGGCACCATCCCACGGAAATAAAAGCTACACTTCATTCTGCCAAGCTTTTTGCAATGCTAAACGGTATCGATAAAATAGTTGCAATATGGCAGCCTCATAAATATTCTAGGACAATTGATAATCTTGAAGGGTTTGTAAACTGTTTCGAAGGAGTTGACGAACTTGTGATACTCCCGGTATGGTCTGCCGGAGAAGAAGAGGTGGAAATTGATTTTAAAAAACATTTCTCAAAATATAATCCCGTTTTCGCTAAATGCCTAATCCCCAAGAGTAAAAATATTATGTTAACCGATGAGTTTGGAAATATTATAAAAAGTTACGAAAAAGGTCTTATTATCGGTTTTGGAGCAGGGGATATTACTTATCAATTAAGAGGAGAAATTTAGTAGTATAAAATTAAATTTGCGTTTCTTTTTTCTTTGTGTTAAAATTTTTTATACGACACAAAAGGTAAATAATGCATTTTTATGAATTAAAGATTGATTTAAGCTTAAAAAATAAAATACATTTTCAATCTTCCCCGGAAGCTATCGGAAAACTTATAGCCACAGCCCTTATAAATTCCGGTTATAAATCACACAATGAAAACAAAATAAAAAATTATGTATTTTCCAATCTTGAAAAAAGAGCAAATAACGGATGGTATGAAGGTAATAATTTTTTCAGATTTAGGAGCTTTGATAAAGAACTTATTTTAAAACTTTTTAATTCTCTTTTGATGTATGAAGATAATATCTTCAAAGTAAATTCACTCTCTTCAAAAGTAATACACCAAAAACCGATAAAACTTCTTGAAACTTCAAATCCCGTTTTTGTAACGGTTTTTAAAAATCGCTTTTGGACTTTTCAACAAGACGGTGATATTATGAAATATATAAAACTTCTTCATCAAAATGCACTTAGAAAATCAAAATATATTAAGCCTGTTGAAACAAATGCAATTTTTATAGAGTATATGGAATTTCTAAACCGCAAGCCTTTTACTTTTAAATACAAAGATTCAAAGTTTTTTGGTTTTAAACTCAAAATTTATCCAAAAGATGATGAAATATCTCAAAAACTTCCTTTCATTGTAGCAGGTATGGGTGTAGGAGAAAAAAATTCAGCTGTCGGAGGTGGGTTTTGTAAGGTGGCGTTTAGGAGAGAAGAATGATAAAAGAGATTGTTGAAAATATTGAAGTTGATTTAAAAAAGGCAATTTTTGATAATTATACTCTTAAAAACGGGCTTTATATAAAAGTTGGGAGTAATTTAGACTATTTTATTTATAAAAATAATAAAAAAGAAGAGCCGAATTTAGGACTTAAAGATTTAGAGGGAAATATTAAAGCCAATGAATATGAATGGTTTGTAAAAAGGGATTATTACAGTAATTTGCTCACAATAGATAAACCGATTGATTCTAAGAAAAAAGTTCATTCAAATAATATCTATTCTTTTTTTGTCAAATTCAAAGAGTGGAAAAGAGAGAATTTTGAAATTTTT
>JALVTJ010000074.1 GCA_027036005.1 Nautiliaceae bacterium | reverse complement strand
ACATAACCCTTTATATCATAGGCAAAAAAAGAGAAATATTCATAAATTCGGCTAAAAAAGAGGGAATTTCATTTATTGAATGCGAAACACTCGAAAACGCCGTTAAAAAAATAGATACTAATCTCAAAAAAAATGAAATAGCCCTGCTCTCTCCGGCATGCGCAAGTTTGGATCAGTTTGAAAATTACAAAAAAAGAGGAGAAATTTTTAAAAAACTTGTTTTTTCTCTAATTTAAGCGATCTTTAAGAAAACTTAAATATAATTTCACTCTCGCCCAGGTAGCTCAGTCGGTAGAGCAAGGGACTGAAAATCCCTGTGTCGGCGGTTCGATTCCGTCCCTGGGCACCATCAAAACGGTAAAAACTTTTTGATTGTATTTCCTATTGAATTTTTTTCTTTCGATTTTATAATATTCAAAGCGTTTTGATCTATAAGATTTTTGATATTTCCCAACTGATTAAGTTCATTCATTTTCAAATCCAATATATTTAAATTCATACCTTTTAATGAATTGCTGATTTTATTATTAAGCATAATTTGTGCTTTTGAAATTTGTTTATTTATTAATTCGTTGATTTTACTCTCCAAAATTTTCCCGAATATTTTATCCAAATCGGAATTTATCTTTATTTCGGGAGATTTAATATTTCCCATTATGATAATTTGAATTCCGAATTTTCTTATGTTTTCCAAAGAATTTCCAAGCATTTTTTTCATTTTTTCATTCAAATTTCTTAATTTGACATTTTCCAAATAAGCGGCAATTTTCGCTTTTATCCTTTTGCCGAAAAGTTCCCCGTTTATTTTTGCATTCATAAGCGCGTTCAAAGAAGCGAAATTAATATTCAAATTTTTTAGTTTTATATTATTTCCGTATGCGCTGAATTTTATTTTTTTCAAATATGAAACATTCGCTCCCACATCGAAAAATTTGCTGATTCCATTTAATTTCAATACGGCCTCTTTATTTAATAATATTTGATTATCCGAAATATTATCGGCGTTCAATTTCCATTTTGCAATGGAAGTTTTAAGCTCTCCAAGTGATTTGACCAATACGAAATCAGGATAAATTATTCTGTCTTTGAATTTGACATAAACTCCCTTATGTCTGATATATTGCGGTTTTTGTTTTTTATTCGTCTGAATGTAAGGTTTTATTTTTTGATACAGATTATCGGCTATTTGAACATATTTTGCAATTTGAGGTTTTAAAAAACTCTCTGCAAATTTCATATATTGTTTATTTTTTATCATTTCGTATTTCGATTTTAAATTTTTCTTATCTTCATTAAGAGCGATTTTAACCTCTTTTAAATCTTTTGAGATTAATTTTTTATCGTTAATTAATATGTTTTTGTCTTTTTGTATTTTTTTTACCAAATCGTTAGCTTCTTTTTTGATTTTGTTTATATTTGTAATTAAATTTTGAAGATCTGCGGGATTGTTTATATTTACGTTTTTCATTGAATCGAGCTGAGTTTTTAATTTGTTAAATTCTTTTTTGTAAGTATCGGTTTTTAGGTTTTTTATATCATTTTTTATTTTTTTATAATCTTTTTGAAGTTTTTCAACTGCCTCAATGGATTTTAAATTTTGTTTAGCCAACAAATCTTTGGGATTTGGAAGTTTGATATTAAGATTTAAACCAAGTGAGTTTTTTTGTTTTTTTTCGCGTGATTTTATCAAATCGTAAATGTTCTTATTTGTATTTGCAATAAATTCCAAATCGTCTATTTTATATTTTCTCCATATAATTTTACCCCAATCAAGTTTTGTATAAACCTTTTTAAATAAAATATCGCCTATTTGCATATTTTTTATATCTACCGACAAATTCTTAATGCTCGTTTCAACATTTTCAATAGCCACTTTTTTATGAAGAATTTTCGATAAGCCAAATTCAAGCGAATATTTCACAATCGGATCGAGTAAAAACATAAAAAACAAAACGACAACTACTATTACAACTCCTATAAATCCAATACCAACTATTCTAATAATTCCTTTTTTTTCGCTCGGAACAAGCCAAGAGAGATATTTTTTGGTTTTTAGCTTTTCAAAAACCATGCTTCTGTATAAGGCTATCAATTTATTCAAAATAAAATACAAAACAATTCCTAATACCGCTCCCCAAACAAGACTTCCCATTACAATGGTATTGTTAAACCCGCTCCATCTAAAAAAAGGCAAGTTATAAAAAAACGTCCATAATGGTTTTAAAAATGAAGCTTTTAACAAAAACAGCCCGGTTTTATGAAATAAAGGATCAAGAAAATAACCTACAAATTCAAAAAACGAAAATGAAGCAATAAAAAGCCCAATAGGAATTCTAAATATCAAAACAATAATAAAAATCAAAATAGTAAAAAAATTAACAAATGGCAAAAACCCTGCAATTAAACCCAAAACAATCGCTAAAACCATCATTTTGTTTGATGTTGCAGAATTTAATTCCCTTAAAAATTTAAAAATAAAATGTCCCATTTTTCATCCTTTAAAAAACTTATTATAATTATATCCAAAAGGAGAAAAATGAAAGATTATACTTATGATAATTTTAGAGACGATTTACAAAAACTAAACATTCTAAAACCCGACGCTATTTTGGCAATAGCAAGAGGAGGACTTACGCTCGCTCACCATTTGGCCGAAATTTTTGATATAAGAGAAGTTTTTACAATAAATGCCGTCTCTTATGAAAAAACACAAAAAAAAGAAACGATTGATATTTTCAATATACCCAATTTACACAGTTACAAAAATATATTGATTGTAGATGATATCAGTGATAGCGGAGAAACATTTAAAAAAGTTTTAAAAATACTAAAAGAAAAATATAAAAATTTGAATTTTAAAACACTTGCAATTTTTTATAAACCAAGCTCAAAATTCAAACCCGATTTTTATTTTCAAGAAACAAATGAATGGATAAGGTTTTTTTGGGAGAAATATTAAGGCTTTTTCGTATCCAAAAATTTCATTATTCTGATGAATTTTTCTTTTTGCAAATAAAGAGGCTTATATTTTTCGTATATTTGCCATACTTTTTTGTAATTTCTGCCTCTTTTTTTAAGTTCCATCGCTACTGCCGCATTTATGAATCCTCTATATGCATTTTTATAAGGATTATCCGTTTTTCTAATTTTTTGCCAATATTCTTCTAAAACTTCGTGTGCATCAAAAAATCTTTCATTATTTATCAATTCTATAAATTTTTCAAAAACCTTTGGCATATATTTTTTCCTATTCCCTATTTTACCAGTTAAGCTTTCTAACTTCCGATTTATTAGCTTTTATTTTAGATGTAGATGCATTAATTTCTGTTGTTCTTTTTGAAGCTGAATAATTACCTTCATTTGATCCTATACCTCCCCATCCA
>JALVTJ010000073.1 GCA_027036005.1 Nautiliaceae bacterium | reverse complement strand
TAGGAACAGGTGGAGATAAAAGCAACTCTTTTAATATCTCTTCTACCACTGCACTTTTACTTTCTTCAATTGGTAGCTTCGTAGCAAAACACGGAAACAGAAGTATTACGAGCAAAAGTGGAAGTGCTGATATGCTTGAAGCTCTTGGTATCAATCTTAATCTAAGTCCCGAAAATCAGGTAAAAATGCTTGAAGAAGTTGGATTTACATTTATTTTTGCAATAAATCATCACCCGGCAATGAAACATATTATGCCAATTCGTCGTTCAATTCCTCATAGAACAATCTTTAATATTCTAGGACCTCTTACAAATCCAGCAGGTGCTAAAAAATATATGCTTGGAGTTTTTAGTGTTGATTTTGTAGAAAAAATTGCAAAAGCACTGACTCTTATAGATGTAAAAAGAGCAATGGTTGTAAGTAGCCTTGATGGAATGGATGAGATAAGTATAGCAGCACTAACTAAGGGAGTCTTTTTTGATGGTAGTGAGCTTAAAGAAATAAAAATAAATCCAAAAGATTATGGAATGAGTGGAAGTAAGGAAGATTTAGTAGGCTCAGATGCTAAGGAAAATGCAAAAATAACAAGAGGTATTTTAAGTGGAGAAATAAAGGGACCAAAAAGAGATGTAGTATTACTTAATGCCGCAGCAAGTTTGGTAGTAGATGAAAAAGCCGGTGATATAAAAGAAGGAATTGAAATGGCAAAAGAAGCAATTGATAGCGGCAAAGCTATAAAACATCTTGAAAAAATAATAGAAGTTTCAAGGAAACTAGGTGGCGCTTAGAAATATAAAAGTAGATGATAAAGAGTTTGAAATTCATTATGACATTATAAATCCAAGTAAAACTAAAAATATAATTTTTTTACACGGATGGGGTAGTAATAAAGAGATAATGAAAGTATTTAATGAAAATTTTAAAGATTTTAAGCATATTTATATTGATATGCCGGGATTTGGAAAATCTCCAAATCCTTATGTTTTAACTACAAAAGACTATGCAAAAATAATTGACGAATTTTTAAAAGAGCTTAATATAAAAAAAGATATCATAGTAGGGCATAGTTTTGGAGGAAAAGTTGCAACTTTGCTTAAACCAGACCTTTTAGTCCTCTTAGCAAGCGCCGGCATTGTTATGCCAAAGCCTTTTAGTGTAAGAGTTAAAATCAAAACTTATAAATTTCTTAAAAATATAGGACTTTCTAAATTTAGAAAATTTTTTGTAAGTGCTGATGCTAGGGGAATGAGTGAAAATATGTATGAAACTTTTAAACGAGTAGTTGATGAGGATTTTAGCAATATTTTTGCAAATTATAACGGAAAAGTATTAATTTTTGGAGGTGAAGAAGATACCGCTGTTCCACCCGAAGCTGTAAAAAAACAAGGAGAATTATTTAAGAGTAAAGTCATTATGTTAAGTGGGGACCATTACTTTTTCTTTAATTCTCCAAATATTGAAAAGGCGAGGGAGAATAGAAAAATAATTGAAAAGAAAATTAAGGAGGCAATTTGAATAAAAGTATTATGAAAGCTTTTAAAAAATTGTTTAAAGGTAATAAAGGAGAAGAAGAGGTATTAAATTCAATAGTTTCTATTCTTAGAAAAAATGGTGATAATAATTATTATCTAATTCCAAAAGCCACTTTTAAGGATATTAATGCATCTATTGAAATAGATTTGTTATTGTTGCATTATGTATTTGGTTTATATGTTATAGAAGTTAAAAATTGGGAAAGTTTGAATTTGTTAAATAAATTAAATCCTTTTGAGCAAGCAAATAATTATCAAGATTTTTTATTAAGTTTATTAGAAAGTCATTTTAAAAAAATTCCTATTAATGTAGAATATAGGGTAGTTTTTCCTCAAATTTCAAGAAGAGAATTTGAAGATTTTTGCGAAAAAAATCCTTATTATAAAAATTTTGAAAATCATGCTTTTTTTAAAGAAGATCTGGAAAATACACAATTTTTTAAAAGATTTTTTAATTCTACTAAACAAATAATTCCAAATAGGAAAGAATTTTTAGAGCTTGTAAAACTGATAGTCCCTTCAAATAAAATTGAAAAAAAGAAAATAATTCCTATTATTACTCAAAATGAAGTAATATTTTTTGATCAAAAGCAGTTAAGTGTTTTGAATAGTTATTCTGGTGGATTTAGAATTATAAGAGGAGTAGCAGGTACTGGTAAAACTGTAATATTAGTAAATTTTGTAGCTAACAAGTTAAATGATTATCCTGATGAAAAATTTTTAATTTTGTGTTTTAATTCAAAACTTGCAAACGATATAAAAGATTCTTTTTCTAAGAATCAGTTAAAAAATATTGGAATTTATTCTATTTTTCAATTTTTAAATAAAATTAATTTTGATTTTGATAAAATTGGCATTACTGATAAAACTTCTCTAAATGATAAATATAAATTATTAGAAACCACTGAAGCTTTAAAAGAATTTAGAAGTAAATTTAGAGAATATTTGAAAATTAATCCTATAGATTATTTTTTAGCAGATGAGGTTCAAGATTTACCACCAGGTATAGTTAGAATGATATACGAAGAAATAAAAGATGTTATATTATTTATTGATGAAGCTCAAAAATTTTATCCATATTCTATGGATAGTATTGCAGATGTATTTCATCATCCAAAATTTAAAGAGAAAATTTCTATGAGAGGAAGAGTTAGAAATCTTAAAAATGTTTATAGAACGCCGAGTAATATAGCTAAATGTGCTTTTGAAATTTTGAGTTATGACAAAAAAATTAATGATTATTATAAGAAAGCTTTTTATTTAAAAGATAATTTTTTAAATGATATTAATTTTATATTGGAAGATGGAAAAATTGAAATTGATAATTTTGATGATTATAATAAATTTAAAAATATATTAAAGTCAATTGAAGAAGATACTATTATTTTAACTCATACTAATTATCAAAAAAATGCTATAGAAAAAATTGTTAAAGAAATAAACAAAAATTTTAAAGTATTAACAATGGCTTCTGTAAAAGGGTTAGAAGCTCAGAATGTTATTATTCATAGTTTAGGTAGTTTTATGAAAAAAACTTTTGAAAATGAAAGAGATATTTTTTATAGAAAAATGTATGTGCTTTTGACTAGAGCAAAAGAAAAGTTAGTATTATCTATAGATAAAGAAAAAATAAAAGATATTTCTGAATGTTTAGAAATAATTGAAATATTAGAAAAATATGAAAGAAAAACGAAAAATATAATAGATTCTTCAAATGAAGAAAAAATAAAATTAGCAAAAATAAAACCTGTTTTAAGTGGGATAAAGGAAGGAGCTGACTTTATTGTGACTACTAGTGAATTGTTTTTACTTGTTGCAAAGTTACTTAATTTTTAAAATAAGGATTATTAACCATTCCCATCTCTTTTGGATATCCTCTTTTTGCTGCAAT
>JALVTJ010000072.1 GCA_027036005.1 Nautiliaceae bacterium | reverse complement strand
GCAACTCTTTTGCATTTAATATGCCTTTCCCTTTAAGCAACAATGCTATTTTATATTCAGTATTTTTGAGATTTTTTAATTTTTCACACATAAATGAAATTATAACAAAATGCAACTTAATTGCAAACAATTTTTTATATTTTAATTTTTATGTATAATATGGTTATTAATTTCAGGGAGAGATAATGACAAAAAAAATAGAGAATGAATGTATGGTTGATTTTGTTTTTAGCGATAAAAAAATAAAAAGAAAAGAGCTAAAATCAATCCATAACCTCAAAGCCGTTTTTAAAGCGATTAGAAATCATTTGGCGGCGAATACACTTGGGACAACAAGAGATGAGGTTTTGGCTCAGCAACTTATCAATTTGATTTTTTGTAAAATTTATGATGAAAAATTTACTCGACCCGATAAAATCGTAACTTTTAGAGCCATTGAGGGAGAAAAAAATGAAGAAATAAAAAAAAGGATATTAAATTTATTTGACAAAGTTAAAAGAACATATAAAGAGGTTTTTGATGATAACGATGCAATTGTATTGGATGCCAAATCGGTTGCTTATGTAGTGAAAGAATTACAAAACTATTGTTTGATGGAATCCGAAAGGGATATAATCGCCGATGCTTTTGAAATTTTTATAGGGCATTCTCTAAAAGGAGGACAAGGTCAGTTTTTTACTCCCAGAAATGTTGTAAAAATGATGGTGGATATATTGGACCCAAATGATAAGGATTTAATAATTGATCCTGCATGCGGGAGCGGAGGATTTTTGATTGAGGTGTTGAAATATGTTTTGAAAAAACTCGATAGTGCAAATGAAAACTTAGATGAAACTCTTTTAAAAGAAAAAATAAAATCTGTTTTGAATAATATTAAAGGCATTGATAAAGACTATTTCCTATCAAAGATTACAAAAGCATATTTGACGTTAATAGGGGATGGTAAAAGCGGGATTTTTAATGAAGACAGTCTGGAAAATCCGAAAAATTGGAAAAACAAAACAAAACAGGAAATAAAATTCGGAAAATTTGATATTCTTTTGACTAATCCGCCTTTCGGTTCCAAAATACCTGTAAGAGGAGCGGAAAAGTTAAAACAATTTGAATTGGGTTATAAATGGAAATTAAACAAAAAAGCGGATAAATGGGAAAGAGGAACTTTAAAAGATAAAGAAGACCCTCAAACATTATTTATCGAAAGAAGTATACAATTGCTTAAAAACGGCGGTAAAATGGCAATTGTTTTACCGGAGGGAATTTTCGGAAATCCGAGCGATAGGTATATTTGGGAAATTATAAAAAAAAGCGGAAATATTATCGGAATTATCAGTTTGCCTCAGGAAGCCTTTCAGCCGCATACTCATATGAAAACAAGTATTTTGATTTTTGAAAAAGGCAAGATGCAACAAGAAAAAATTTTTATGGCGATAGCCAAAAAAGTGGGTCATGATAAAAACGGAAAAACGATTTTTAAAATAAATAATGACGGTTCTTTTATATTGGATGAAAATGGGCACAAAATAATAGATGACGATATACCCGTTATTTCAAAAAATTATAAATTGTTCAAAGAAAATAAATTAAAAGAGCAATCCCATCTGGGTTTTTATATAAAATTTTCTGAAATAAAAAACAATATTTATATTCCCGATTATTATGATCCCGAAGTGATTTACGAATTGGAAGATTTAAAAAATCAGGGATATGCATTAATAAAATTCGGAGATTTAATAAAAAATAAAATAATATCCGTGAAAAGAGGTAATGAAATAGGCTCGCAATTTTACGGAATGGGAAATATACCTTTTGTCAGAACAAGTGATATTGTAAATTGGGAAATTAAAATAGATCCTATAAAAGGAATACCCGAAGAGATATATCGAATATATAAAGAAAAACAAGATATTAAGGCAGGAGATATTTTATTTGTAAAAGACGGAACTTTTTTAATCGGTAGAACGGCTTTTGTTACTTCTTTGGATGAGAAAATCGTAATACAAAGTCATCTTTTGAAAATTAGGGTTGGAAAAGAAACGGAACTCATAAATCCTTATTATTTAATGTATTTGTTTAATTTGCCTATTGTAAAAAAACAGATAAAAAATAAAACCTTTGTTCAGGGAACTATTTCAACAATAGGAGACAGAATTGAAGAGATTATATTGCCTATTGACAAAAAAGGAGTAAAACAGATTACCGAAAAAGTAAAAGATATAATTTTCAAAAAAGAATTGCTAAGAAAAGAGATAATGCAATTGATAAATAATGTTGATTTTTAGAGGTATTTAAATGGCAAAAGGGAGAACAATAAGTGCGAATTTTTTAACCGATTTAGATAAAAAAGTTTTAAAACTTTGCGAAATTATTTCTTTAACAATAAAAAGTAAAATAAAAAATGACAAATTAAAAAAAGATTTTTGGGATAAATTCGGAAAAATAAGTCTAAGTAGAGACGCAGGAGCAGGAAGAGGAGGAGGAAAACTACAAAGAGATGCCTTGTGTGTAAGAGGCAGGCAAGGGAAAGCCCCTTATTCAAATAGAAATTTAAGATGGCATCCGTTAGTTGTCGCCGCAAAAGAAATAAATTTTGCAAAACCTATAAAAAGAATTGAAATAGAAGGGGAAGATAGTCTTGAAACGCTGATATTTGTTGTAGATATAAATGGCAATGAAAAAAGATATCCTTCTGATAAAGTTTATGAACTTCCCGAAAGATTTGTGATATTGCCGCATCATTGGAAAGATCATATAAACAAATTAAAACATTGGGATGATGTTTTATGGACACAAAATTCTTGTGTTATTCCGGCAATGGAAGCATGCGAATGGTGGCATGCTGTTGAAGTTTATGCATTTTTGGCCATAACGGTTGCCGTTGAATTTTATAATGTAAATTTTAGGGATATTTATGAGGAGATAATTATTATTTTAAAGAATCAACAAATAGATCAAATATCTTTGCCGAGTTATAATTTTCCTTCAAATGAAGATGATTTTAGAAATTGTCCCGTTTGTAAAAGACCTTTGTCGGATACATTGGAGGAATTTAGAATTGCTAAAAGAAGCGAAACTTGGCAGCCTGCATGGTCTCATTCCAAAAGAGCCGAGGGAGAAGACGGAAGTAATCAGATTTTGCATATAGAACCTTTGATAGAAACCCAAATCAGACATAAAGTAGGAAAAGTAAAATTCGGGCATCGCTGGTGCAATATTGCCATGACGGATCATTCTTTGGATGAAACGTTGAATTTCTTTGAATATGTATTAAAAGCACATAAAAAAATATAATTATTTATTGTATAAATACCACCAAATTGCGGGAAAACCTGCTAAAATTTCCAAAATAATACTCAAAATTCTGCTTTCGATTGAACCGTGATATTTATATGCTATAAATCCTATAACGGGGATTAAAATAACCAAGGCTCTCCA
>JALVTJ010000071.1 GCA_027036005.1 Nautiliaceae bacterium | reverse complement strand
TATTACCCCATTTAATTGTTATAATTTCACAAAAAAAGGTTAAAATTGACTGTTTTTCATATCCATAGCGACCATTCCTTACTTCATTCTCCGCTTCAAATAAAAAAGCTTGTTCCCGCAGCAAAAAAAAGAGGTTTCGATACGCTTGGAATAAGCGAACTTGACAATATGTTCAGCGCTATCGAATTTTATGAAACCTGCAAAAAAAACGACATAAAACCGATTATCGGAAGCGATGTTTTAATTGAAAGAGACGGTAATTTAAGCAGAATTGTGTTAATCGCCATGAATAAAAAAGGATATGATAATCTTATGTATTTAAGCTCAATCTCTTATCTTTATCATATGAGAAGCAGCCAAGCCGTTATTCCTTATGAAGAACTTGTAAATCATAAAGAAGGCATAGCGGTGATTTTATCGATGCTTGAAAGTGAAATTGCAAAGGAGCTCAATTTTCTTGACGAAAACAACGCTTATCAGATAAAAGGTGAAAAAAAGGCAAAAGAGATAGCCAATATTTACAAAAACGATTTTGAAAATCTTTATCTTGAATTAAGAAAAGATAGTTTTGAAGAAAATTTTTTAATTTCACACTTTTACGAATTTGCAAAAAAAACCGATATAAAACCGATAGCTTCGGCAAATGTTTTTTATCTTGACAAAACCGATTTTTATTACAAAGACGCACTCGAATGCATTGAAAGCAATAAACTTTACGACGATATGCACAGAAAAATTCATCTCGGGAAATTTTATTTAAAAAGTAAAGACGAATATATAAAAGCTTTTGAAGAATTTCCCGATGCAATTCAAAACAATATAAAACTTTTTTCACAAATAGAACTTGAAATTCCGCTTGGAAACCCTACTCCACCTACTTTTAAATTCACAAAAGAGTATGCGAAAAAAGAAGGCTTAAATATAAAAAGCGATGTTGAATATTTCGAATACAAATGCCGTGAAGGGCTCAAAAAAAGACTTGAAAAAATACCTCCCGAAAAACACGAAGTTTATAAAAAAAGGCTCGAATACGAAATAAACATTATCAAACAAATGAAATTCCCGGGATATATGCTCATAGTTTGGGATTTCATCAATTATGCAAAAGACCCGAGCCGACATTTAAGACCCACCGGCTTTAAAATACCCGTTGGCCCCGGGAGAGGAAGCGCAGCGGGAAGCCTTGTGGCATATGCTCTTGAAATTACAAATATAGATCCTTTAAAATACGGGCTTTTGTTTGAAAGGTTTCTAAATCCGCAGAGGGTTTCTATGCCCGATATTGACGTTGATATCTGTCAGGAAAGAAGAGAAGAGGTAATCGAATATGTCCAGAAAAAATACGGATACGAAAACGTGGCACAGGTAGTTACGTTCGGTTCGCTCCTTGCAAAAGGGGTGTTAAGGGATATTGCGAGAATTTTCGGAATTGATTATTCAACAGCGGATAAATTCGTAAAACTTATACCCGATCAGCTTGGCATTACTTTAAAAAAAGCAAAAGAGCTTGAAGAAAAAATACCGCACATCATAAATGAAGAGCCGGTATATGAAAGGCTTTATTCTTACGGAGAAGCTCTTGAAGGAATCAAAAGAAATACCGGTAAACATGCAGCCGGCGTCGTTATCAGCGATGAGGCTTTATGGAAAAAATCACCCCTATACAAACAGGACGAAAACGACACTTTCCACACAACCCAATATTCTCTCAATTATTTAGAACCGGTAGATTTGATTAAATTCGATTTTTTAGGTCTTAAAACACTTACCGTAATAGATAGGGCAATAAAAAACATAAAAGCTAACAAAAACAAAGATATAAACATAGACGAGCTTACTCTTGATGACGAAAACGTATTTAAACTCATACAAAGCGGAAAAACGCTTGGATTATTTCAAATAGAATCAGAAGGTATGCAGGATTTGGCAAAAAGGCTTAAACCTACGAATTTTGAAGACGTAATAGCCATGTTGGCACTCTATCGCCCGGGACCTATGGATTCCGGGATGCTTGATGATTATATAGAAAGAAAACACGGAAGAAAAAAGATAAGCTATTTTTATGATGAATTTGAAAAAGTTTTAAAACCGATTTTGGAACCTACTTACGGTGTTATTGTATATCAAGAACAAGTTATGCAAATCGTTCAGGCGGTCGGTGGATTTTCTCTTGGAGAAGCGGATATTATAAGAAGAGCAATGGGTAAAAAGAAAAAGGATGTGATGGCAAAATATGCCGAAGAATTTGCCCAAAGGGCTAAAAAACAAGGATTTTCATATGAAAATGCAAAAGCGCTGTTCGAACTTATAGAAAAATTTGCGGGATACGGATTTAATAAATCGCACTCCGCCGCATACGCAATGATAACTTATCAAACCGCTTGGCTAAAAAATTATTATCCGAGCGAATTTTTTGCAAGTCTTCTTACATATGAAGCGGATAATACCGAAAAAATCGCAAAATACATCGAAGAAGCTAAAACTCTTGGTATTGAAGTTTTATCGCCGGACGTTCAAAAATCAAACGCCGAATTTACCCCTATCGAAAACAAAATACTTTTCGGTCTTAGCGCTATTAAAGGCGTGGGAAGCAAAGCAATCGAATCTATTATTCAAAACAGACCTTTTAAGGATTTGGAAGATTTTATTTTAAAGATCGATACGTCAAAAGTAAATAAAAAAGTGCTTGAACAATTGATAAAATCGGGAGCTATGGATTCATTCGGATATACAAGAAAAACGCTTCTTCAAAATCTTGAAAATATTTTGGAATACAAAAAAAGAGTTGAAGAGAAAAAAAACGCCCTCAATCACAGTTCTTCACTCTTTGCCGAACTTCAAGAAGAAGATGAAAACGAACATCTTCAAATAAAAAAAACTGACGAACTTGATATGAAAACACTTCTTGAAGGGGAATATGAAACGCTCGGTTTTTATGTATCCGCTCACCCTCTTGATCCGCATAAAGAAGAAATAAACAAACTAAATTACAACCTTTCAAGCGAAATAGAAGAGATATTGGGTAAAGAAGCTCTTTTTGTGGGAAAAATCGAAAGCATAAAAGTCAGAATTTCAAAAAAAGGGAATAAATTCGCAATCGTAACACTTATGGATTTTCACGGAAAAATCGATTTGACGGTATTCGAAAGGGATCTAAACAGATTACAGGAATTAAATACCGACAAACCTCTCGCTTTTAAAGCCAAAGTTGAAAAATTGGGTGAATTTTTAAGAGTTACAACAAGAAAAATTTTAAGCCTTGAAGAAGCCAAGGGAGAATGCGCCGCTATTAAAGAAGAGAGCGTTTTGATAGAAAGAGAAATAAGCATAAATATTGAAGAAGATCTACTCGATATTTATAACGAAATAATTAAAAATCCGGGCAATAAAAGAGTTGATTTGCTAATTAAAACACCTTTTGGCTTTTCTCTTGAAGTTAAAAC
>JALVTJ010000070.1 GCA_027036005.1 Nautiliaceae bacterium | reverse complement strand
GCTTTTTTTCTTGCAAATCCGGGAAGTTTTTCAAGATCTTCCACTTTTAATTTAAACAAATCGGTTACATCTTTTACAAGACCTTTTTCATATAAAAGTTTAGCCACACTCTCCCCAAGTCCTTCTATATCAAGGCAATTTTTGCTTGCAAAATAGATTATCGTATTTACTATTCTTGCCGGACAAGATAAATTCTGACATTTAATCAACGCCCCCTCATCCAATACTTCCGAATGGCACACAGGACAATGCGTAGGCCTTGGAATAGGTTTTTCATTCCCTTTTCTTTTATAATACAAAACTTTTGTAATTTTTGGAATCACGTCCCCGCTTCTTATAACTATAACATGATCGCCTATTCTTATATCAAGCCTCTCAATTTCATCAAAATTATGCAAAGTGGCTCTTTCTACTATAACACCCCCTATTTCAACGGGCTCCAAAACAGCCACAGGCGTCAAAACCCCCGTTCTTCCAACCTGAACGACAACATCTTTTATAATACTCTCTTTCTCAACGGCAGGAAATTTAAACGCAACCATCCATCTCGGGTATTTGGTCGTATAACCGAAATTTTCAAGTAAATCAAGCTCATTGATTTTTACTACCATCCCATCAAGCATTACCGGAATTTCATCTCTAATTTTGACAAAATCCTCATATTTTTTGTATACGCAATCTAAATTTTCATAATCGCATTCTCCTCTTTTGGGAGGTTCTTTAAATCCCAAAGAATAAATATAATCCATCAAATTTTTGTATGTTTTGAATTTATTAATGTATTTTTCTCTGTTGTTTCTATATTGTTCCAAACTTATTTCATCCGTATTTAACATCTCAATAGGATATCCAACTCCCCAAGGATAAAAAACCAAATGCCTTTTGGCGGTAATTTTCGGATCAAGCTGTCTAAGACTCCCTGCCGCCGCATTTCTCGGATTGGCAAAAGTGCTTTCGCCTTTTTTAATTCTCTCTTCGTTTAATTTTTCAAAATCCTTTTTACTCATTAAAACTTCGCCTCTAATCTCAATTAACTCTTTATGATCTATTTCAAGAGGTATTGAAGGAATTGTTTTCGCATTTAAAGTAACATCTTCTCCGATCTCACCGTCCCCTCTTGTTTCGGCTCTTATTAATTTTCCGTTTTCATAAACAAGATTCAAACTCGCTCCGTCAAATTTCGGCTCGATATAAAAGGTAAATTCATTATTTGAAAGTTTTTTTACTCTATTTACCCAATCGTTAAACTCTTCTTTGCTAAACACATCTTCCATAGACCACATTCTTGTAAGGTGTTTTGCTTTTTTAAATTCGTCCAAAACAACATCCCCAACCCTTTGAGTAGGAGAAGTGGGATCGATTTCATCCGGATGTGCTTTTTCGTAATTTTCAACTTCTTTATATAATTTATCATACTCTTCATCCGTAACCAAAGGATTATCCAAAACATAATAATAATAAGACCATTTTTTTAACGTTTCAACCGCTTTTTTATATTCCTCTTTATTCCTTATCATCTTATCTCCATTATTTGTTTATATTGATTATACCAAAATCTTATAAAAAAATCAATTATTTTGAGTTTATCTCACTCAAAGTTATAAACAATAATTTTTAATTTCTTAAAACTCTTTTTTTGTCTTTTATTACAAATCTGCTTAAAAATTTACAATAATCGCTATAACAAACATTATATCTCTCTTCCACATTAGGAGTGTTTTCAAATTGAAGCCTTAAATAATCATCCCCATGATATCTGTAAAACAAAATTCCGCTGTAAAAAAATTTCTTTTTATTCAAAAACTCGGCAATTTCATCTATTTCTTTTGTTTTAAGATTGATATCCGCATAAATCATATCGGTATTTATTTTGGCTTTTGAAAATAAAAAATCAAATCTGTTTTTAAAATTTTTTACTTTACCATCAATTACGATACCTGCTATTTTTAATAATTTTTTCTCCCATAAATTCAAAGAATTTCTTATAGGCTTAACATTTATTTTTTTAAGTTTGATTTTTGCTTTTTTATATCTTTCTTTTATGATTTTTTCATAAATTTTAGGAAAATATAACGATTTTGGGGTATTTTTTAAAATTTTATAACTAACAAGCGTAGCCGTTCTTTTTTCAAATTTTATATTCTTTTGGGCTATAAAAGAAGCAACCTCACCAAGTTGAAGAGCGCTTTCCACCATTCCATGCTTTAAATTCGCCTTTTGCGAAAAAGGATGAAACATAATCGCTTCTCCGTAAATTGCATAAAGCCCTAAATTTTTAGCTTTTTGAATTATATAATCAAACATTTTATTCATAATGCCTCTGCCTTTATAATTAGGATGCACAACAACAGCCAAAATTTCTCCGTTATATTTATCATTAAGTTTTAAAAGAAATTGCCCCACCACCCTGTTTTTAAATTCGGCTACAACGGGATAATATTTTTTACTTGTAATTGTTTCATCCCAAAATCGAGGATTATAAAAATTTTTTTCGTAATACGTATCGCCGTAATTTTCTTTGAAAATTTCTGTTATCTCTTCGCCGTCTACTTTTCTTATATCCCTGATTATTATATCTATTTTTTGTTGTTTATATATCAAAGGGGAATGTATATTGGTTATGACATTCATCTGTATTCCTTTAAGATTTGAGCAAAAATTTTAGCACCTATTATCAAAGAATCCTCATCTAAGTCGAATTTGGGATGATGTTGGGGATAACAGGTCTCTTTTTTTTCATTACAACAACCCAATCTAAAAAATGCCCCTTTAACGACTTTCAAATAATTTGCAAAATCTTCCCCTCCCATTACAGGCAATTTCAAATCAACGGGTTTTGCATATTTTTTGGCGGCTTCAATTAAAATATCAACCATTTTATTATCATTAACAAGCTCAGGATTACCGAATATATAATTAAATTCAAACTTGGCGTCCATACTTTTGCAAATACCGTAAATTGCATTTTCCATCATTTCTTTTATGTTTTGCCTTACATTATCGTTTAATGTTCTAACGGTTCCGCTTATCTTAACATAATCGCATATGATATTGGGAGCTTTACCCCCTTTGATAGTTCCCATTGATATAACTGCCGGGTGTAGAGGGTCTATTTTTCTACTTACAATATGATTCAACGAATTTATAATTAAAGCTGCCGTAAGTATCGCATCAACACCTTCATTAGGTCTTGCACCGTGAGCGCTTTTTCCGAAAATTTCAAGTTCAAACATATCCGCACTCGCCATCATTTCTCCGTATTTATAGCCTATTTCACCCGTTTTTAAATACGGATACATATGTAATCCGAATATCGCCTCAACCCCCTTTAAAACTCCTTTTTTTATCAATTCTTCACTGCCTCCCTCCATCGCCTCTTCGGCAGGCTGAAAAATTCCTCTTATATTAAAAGGCAATTCGTTTTTATATTTATTGCAGGCTATTAAAAATCCACTTAATACGGCACAGTGTCCGTCATGCCCGCATGCATGCATAATACCTTCTTTTCTTGATTTATATGGTTTTTCGTTTTTTTCCATAATAGGCAGTGCATCCATATCCGCTCTGAATGCAAGATATGGCTTTTTTTCATCGCTTTTTATATCAACTACAAGCGCAAAGTTATCATCAAATGTTTTGATGTTTTCAATTCCCTCTTCCTCCAAAACGGCTTTTAGATAATCTCTTGTATCCTTTTCCTGATTGCTTAAATCTGGATACATATGAAGATGGCGTCTAACCTCGATTATCAAATCTTTTAATCTTTCTATCTCTTTTATGAGTTTCATTTTTTTCTCCTTAATATCTTGATATATTATAGCATTTATTCAAATACTTATTAACATTTTGTTATTATTTTAACAAGAGAAAAAATTTTTTGTTATTATTAACATAAAGGATATAAATGGATGTAATAGAACTTTTTAAAGAATTATTAAAATTTAAATCCATCACCCCCGAAGATGCAGGAGCTATGGATTTTATAAAAAATTATTTAAATGATTTTGAAGTAATACAAAGCGAAAAAGAAGGTGTGAAAAATCTCTTTTTATATAAAAAATTTTCCAAAGGAGATCATCTATGCTTTGGAGGACATATTGATGTGGTCCCGCCAGGAGTTGGATGGAATAGTGATCCTTTTACCCCGATTGAAAAAAACGGATTTATTTTTGCAAGGGGCGCACAAGATATGAAAAGCGGTGTTGCTGCGTTTCTTTATGCGCTTAAAAATACCAAAAATTTCAACGGAACGCTTTCGGCGCTTATTACGAGCGATGAAGAAGGTGATGCAATTTGGGGAAGCAGATATATGCTCGAAATTTTAAAAGAAAAAAATCTTTTGCCTGATTTCGCAATCGTAGCGGAGCCTACATGTGAAAAAACATTTGGAGACACTATAAAGATAGGAAGACGCGGCTCTATCAACGGAGTTTTAAAAAAAACAGGCAAACAAGGGCATGCGGCATATCCAGAAAAATCAATTAACCCTATTCACAAAGTAGCACAAGTTTTGCATAAAATTGCGGGGATCAATCTTGATGAAGGAGATGAATTTTTTGCACCGAGCAAACTTATTATAACGGATATTAGAGCGGGTATGGAAGTAACAAACGTTACTCCGGGTGAACTTAAAATTATGTTTAATGTCAGAAACAACACCCATACCGATCAAGAAAAAATAAAAAATTTAATTCATCGATATTTTAAAGATATGAATTATTCTTTAAAACTTACCCAAAGCGCAGAACCTTTTATAACAAATCCTAATACAAAAGTAGTAAAAATCCTTGATAAATCCATTAAAAAAATTACCGGTATAATACCTAAGCATTCCACGGCCGGAGGGACAAGCGATGCAAGATTTTTTGCAAAAGAAGGAGTAAAAGTGGTTGAATTCGGTGTCTTAAATGATACCATACACGCACCTAACGAAAGAGTAAGCAAAAAAGAAGTTGAAAAATTATCGGAAATTTTTATGGATATAATAAACGAATGGAACTAATCCTTTTAAAGGAGAAAAATGAAAAAAGTTTACGAACTTAAAAAAGGCACAAAACTTTTTTATAACGACGAAATAATTATTTTTGAAGAAATAAGAGGGGAAAAAGCCATTTTTTATAACGAATGGGGAATTGAATATGAATTTCCGGATTTTCTAAATATAGATGAAATAGGAGAAATTGTAGAAAATATTTATACAATCAGACAAAACGAAAATTATCCGAGCTTATTTTAATGAAAAGTAACATTTACAATATCCCCGAATTTTAAACCTTTTCCTGTTAATTCCACTTTATAACTGGTTATATATTTACTATCCGGAACTTTCCATATTTTATAAATTTTAAAATCGCTTTTTTTATTGTTGATATAAACTTTTTTATTTTTAATTTGATCAATTTGATCAATAGGAACATAAATATAAAGTTTTTGTTTATTTATGTTATATCCTTTTGCAACAATCATACCCGGACTTACATAATCGTCTTTTGAAACTATAATCTCACTTAAATATCCGCTAAATTTAATGTTTTTTTTATTTAAAATATCCAAAAGTTTATCTCTTTTATCAATTAAATTATCCAAATTCGATCGTAAATTCAAAAGCTGATTTAAAGAGGATATATAATCATAAAATTTTCTGTCTTTATCTTCAATGCTTTTTGATTTTAATTTCTCATACCTAAAATAAGTCTCTTTTTTTCTTTTTACTAATTTTTCTTGATTTTTAATTTCTTCTTTTAAGATTTTTATTTGTGATATCGTATTTTTCAAATCTATTTGTTCCTGATTGGAATCAAGTTTTACAATAATCTGATTATTTAGATTTTTTGCTTCCAAATTTTTAAATGTTTGAATAACTTTTCCCGAAACATCAGCTTTAATATTATATGTATCAAAAGGTTCTACTCTTGCGGAATACCCGTAAATTAAAACAAACACATTCAAAAAGAAAATTATTTTTTTCACAAAAATCCTTTAAATCGCTTTTTTTTCCATTTTTTCAAATGTTTTACTATCGCCTTTTATAAACGCTTGAACTATCGGATTTTTTGAATTTTTAAATTGTTCCACATCACCGAATTCAATTATTTCACCGTCATACAAAAGAGCTACGAAATCAGCGCTTTTAAATGTTTCTTTCAAATCGTGAGATATTACCACACTTGTCATATTATGCCTTCTTGTAAGATTTTCAATCATTCTTGTTATTCTATCACTAATAATTGGATCAAGCCCACTTGTAGGCTCGTCATAAAGAATATATTTTGGCTCCATAATAATAGCTCTGGCAGTAGCAGCCCTTTTTCTCATTCCACCACTTAATTCATGAGGATAAAGAAAAGCCACTCTATTTGCGTCAAGTCCCACCATTTCAAGTGTTGAAAAAACTTTTTTATGAATTTCTTTTTCTTTCATTTTGGTATGTTCTCTCAAAGGAAAAGCCACATTTTCATAAATATTCATACTATCAAACAAAGCTCCTTCTTGAAAAGTAAATCCCACTTTTTTTCTTATCTCGTAAATTATTTTCATATCGGCTTTCGCAATATCTACGCCATCCACAATAATTTCTCCGCTTGTAGGTTTTAAAAGACCTACTATATGTTTAATAATTGTGGATTTACCCTGCCCTGACATTCCTAATATATATGTGATTTTATTTTCATAAATTTTTAAATTCACATCTTTTAAGACTTCTTTACTTCCGAAAACTTTTCTTAAATGATTTATCTCAATCATTATAACCCTTAATTTTTTAAATATTTTATCAAATTATTTTTTTAATTAAAAATTATTAATAATAAATCTTAAATTTTTCTTAAAAATATGTTATAATATATAAAAAAGGGCAAAAAATGTTAACAAAAATTTTGCCTGTAAATATATGGGAAATTCCAAAAATAAATTTAAACTTGAATTATAATTATATTTCAAATTTAATAGCAAACAATTTAATAAAAGATTATTTTTTACCTTCTCAAATAAAAAGCCCTTTCTTTTCAAATATAAACGAATTAAATGAAAAAATAGGTATCTTACAAACGGCAACAAATGGAATAAATACAATTTTAAATTATATTGATATATTAAAAAATATAAATCCAAATGAAAAAGAAGTAATTAACGATTTGACAAACGAAATAAATTCAATCATTAAAAATACTACTTTTGAATCTCTACCGGTTTTTAACCAAACTTTAAAAATAGGAGATCAAAATATAAATCTCTCTATTATGATGTTTAATTTAAACAAAACATCAATAGAAGATTATGAAAAATTATTAACACAAAAACAAAAAGATATTTTTAATATTTTAGACAAAATTACTTTTCAATCTCCGTTAAATAAAAATTTCAATCCATTTGATACCGAAACTTTTGAAAGTATTATAAATTCAAATCTTCTAACCACAGCTTACAAAGAAAATATAATAAACCCTCAAACATTGGAATTACTTTTCTCTTAATTCATAATGAAGTTCGATTCCCTTACTTGTCGTAACGAATCCTTTTATGATGAGTTTTCCATCATGCACCATTCTATGATGTTTTTTGCAAAGAGGAATTAAATTATATTTGTGATTTAGAGGCATATGTTCTATAAATCCGTTTTTTGCTTTTTCTTTTTCTTTAATATGATGAACATCCTCAACAGGCGCACCGCATATAGCACATGTCGAAACAAAAAGATTTTTGTTGTATTTCGATCTTTTTTTCTTTATAAAAAGTTCTATTTCATTATATTCATTTGCAAGTTTTTTCCTGATATTTTCTGCCGTTTTTAAAAACTCCTCATCCATATATATGGATTTTGCAAATTCAAGCCCATACATACTGCTCCCGCTTCCGTCTTTAAGTTTCCTATCATATACTAATTTCTCTCCGTCAAAAAAAACTTCGAGATGTTTTGCCTTTAAATTATCTATTTTTTTTATTTCTTCAAGATTCATAAGCTGATGAAGATGCGTTGCAAATACAAAATTTATATTTTTTTTAGAAAGCTTAATAACCGCACTTGCAACAATGCTTAATGCCGAAAGAGTTTCCGTTCCGTGTGCTATTTCATCCCCTAAAACAAGGGAATATTCGTTAGCTCTTGAAAATATGTTTTTAAGTTCCAACATCTCAACCGCAAAAGTAGAAAGTCCTTTTGAGAGATTGTCTTTTGCCTCAATTCTTGTAAAGATTGCTTTATATGGAGAAAATTTCATTTCAGCTGGGACAAAAAATCCGCTTTGTGCCAAAAATACGGCAATACCGATACTTTTCATTAAAGAGCTTTTTCCTGATGAATTAATTCCGTATAAAAGCATCCCGTTATACTCATTAAAATCTATATCATTCGGAACATAAACGCCGTTTTCCTGATTTGCTTCAATCAAAGGATGCCTGAGATTTTTAAACACCGGTTTTTGAGCATTATATATAACAGGCTTGAAAAATTTTTTCTCTTTTGCGATCTTAGCACCTGATATAGCTACATCTATTTTTGCTATCTCTTGTGCAAATTCATCCAAAAAATCAAAATTTCTGTCAATTTCGGCAAGTTTTTTCAAATATACTTTTAAAGTCAATTTGATTATCTTTTGATTCAGTGCAATAATTTTTTCACTAAGTTCGTCAATGATATCTCCCGTGATTTTCACGCTGCTTGTAAGTTGTTTTATTTTAAAATCCCTGAAAAAAATTTTTCTTTTATCTATCTCTGCAAACGTATCCAAAAATCTCTGTTTTATAATATTAAATCTGTTTTTAGTAAGAGATAGATAATATCCCTCTTTGTCCAAAACACCCATTTCCACTTTAACATCACCCAAATTTTCTATTTTTTCTTTGATTTTGTTAAGCTCGTTTTCGAAATATTTTTTTTCATTTACCAGCTCGTCCAATTCTCTCTCAACTCCTTCTTTAAAAAACGATTCTTTTATATCTTCCGTTTTGACGTTTATTTTTTCAAGGTCGAATATTTTTTCTATGTAGCTTATGAAATTGTCTATTTTTGTCGTTTTTTTTCTAAGTTTAAGATATATCTCGCTTCCGGCTTTTAAAGAACTTAGCAAAAATCCTATCTCGAAAGGATGAAGCTTTTTTATTTTAATCTTTCTGTTTATTTTTTCTATATCGTAAATATCTTGTAAATCACTCTCAAATTCTTTAAATCTGTTTAACATATACTCTATTGCTTTGTATCTTTTATTCAATTCGTCTTCGTCAAAAATCGGATTAAAAAGTCTCTCTTTTATAAGTCTTCTTCCCATAGGCGTTTTTGTCTTATCAATAAGTTTTAAAACCTTATCAATTTCAAGCTGCTTTATCGGATTGTTACCGAGATACACAAATTTTTCATCTTCCAAAATTTCAGGAACTTTCAGCTTTTTTAACAAATCTTTATTATGAGCTATTACAAATTCAAGCAAAATTGCAAGAGATTCGGTAATAAGGGGGTATTTTTCCAAATTCATAACTTCTATCGGGCTTAAAAGACTCTGAATATTATAAATTCTTTTAAAAAGTTCGTTTTGATATTCTATTTTCATTCTTGTTTTATTTATAATGATATTTTTACCGTCAAGTTCCAAATAATTCACCACTTCATCGCATTCAACATCTTTAAGCGTTAATATAATTTCATTGCTTTTATATGTTTGAAGAAGTCTGAAAAGCTCATCCAGAGCATATGTCTTATCGTCTTTTGTCGAATAATTTTCATAAATATAGCTTTTACCAGTATTTAAATCTATATTTGCAAAACCTATATGATAAGCGTTGTATTTTTCTATAATTATACTTGTAATGTAATTTTCAGCACCTTTTGAATATTCTATATTTACACCGGGAGAAATTATTTCAGATAGAAATCTTTTGACATTCGGAGGAGCGCCCTTTTGTTTTATGAGAATTATCGTATATTTGTTTTCATCAATGATTTTTTCGAGATATCTATCAAGCGCATGATTCGGAAATCCCGCCATTAAAGGATTTTTGACATCAATTTTTTGAATCGATTTATTTTTTTTGGTAAGCTGAATGTTTAGAACGTTTGCAATTTCTCTGGCTTTTCCAATACCATCAACTTCATAAGTTTCAAAAAAAGTTCCTACTTCCATCAAAACAACGGCATTCGGATATATTTCATCAAAATATTTTTGAATCTCAAAATAGATTTCGGTTAATAATTTTTTTGAGTTAAGAAGTCTATTTATTTGCATTTACACCTTTTCAAATTTTAAATAATTATATCAAAAAGGGTTAATTTTGATTATCCTATTATTCGATCAAATGATTATAAAATCCAAAAATTATTATATAATTATTCTAATTTTTTATTAAGGAGAGGCCATGGTCAAATATTACACTATCGATGAAAAAAATTTTCTAATTTCGCTAAATTCTTTCGAAAATTCAAAAATCATTCGCTTGATAGATCCCTCACAAGAAGAATTGGAAAAAATAGCTAAATTGGCTAACGTTGAAATAGACTTATTATCGGCTGCATGCGATAAAGAAGAAAGGCCTCGTATAGAAAGCGATGATAATAATCATTTAATCATTTTACATATTCCCTATGAAGACAAAACAACAGAAATTCCCGTTATTACGGTAGCATTTGGCATTGTAATAACAAAGGATTTTTTAATTACCGTCTGTTCTGTTGAAACAAATTTATGGGAAAGTTTATTAAAAAGAAAAATAGAAACAATTTATAAACAGTCCACTTTTGCTCTAATGTGTTTAATTTCTATTAAAATAGCGGATTTTTATTTAAAATATATAAAAATGATACAAAAAAAAGCGGATTTGGTAGAAAAAGAATTGCATAAATCAATGACCAATGAAATGTTAATAAATATGCTTAATTTGGAAAAAAGTTTAGTATATTTTTCAACAGCTCTAAAAGGAAACGATTTAATATGGTATAAAATGCAAAAAATTTTTCATAATAAATTAAGCGAAGAAGAAAGCGAATTAATTGAAGATGCTTTGATTGAATTCAAACAAGCACATGACTTAACAGAAATTCACAGCGATATTTTAAGCGGTATGATGGATGCTTTTGCATCTGTAATTTCTAATAATTTAAATATTGTTATGAAATTTTTAACATCCGTTACAATTATTCTTATGATACCTACTTTAATTACCAGTGCTTACGGTATGAATGTAGAGAATATACCTTTGGCAAACGTTCATTATTCTTTTTGGATAGTTATGGGATTTTCTTTTTTCCTCTCTTTAATAGGAGCTCTTATTTTTTGGAAAAAAAATTTATTTTAACCCCTCTAATCCTTCCTCCTAAATCTTTGAAAAACTCATATTTACAATCAATTTCATTCAAAAACTCAATTAAATTTTCTTTTTGATTATATCCTATTTCAATTATTGCTATTTTATAATTTAAATTTTTAGCTTTTTTTATAATTTTTCGAACAATATCAAGTCCATCAACTCCTCCAAAAAAGGCCAAATCAGGTTCGTATTTATTTGGCTTTTTCCAAAAATTTTCCACATAAGGAGGATTTGCAACCAAAATATCTCCCTTGACATCAAACAAATCGCATCTTTTAAACTCAATATTTACATTATGTATTTTTGCATTTTTCCTTGCAACCTCCAAAGCCAATTCGCTTATATCGGTAGCAACAACCTTTGTATTTGTCCATTTTGCAATTTCAATCGCAATTACTCCGCAACCTGTGCAGCAATCTACTACCAGACACTTTTCATTTTTCATTTTACATTTTTCATTTATTACTTTTATTGCTTTTTCAACCACTAATTCCGTATCATCCCTTGGAATCAAAATCCCTTCTTTTATATAAAACTTCTCTCCATAAAAAAATACCTCTTCAAAAATATATTCAATCGGATATCCGTTTTTTATCTTTTTTTGAATTACAAAATATTCATTCGGCACGTTCAGATTATCATTTAAAAAAAGCCATGCTTTATCTTTATTCAATAATTTTTCAAGAATATAACTTCCGTTTTTTTCTTTTAAAGCCTCTTTAATTCTCAAAGCATATTCCTAATATCCAAAAAACTCCCGCTTGGATATTCATCAAGCATATCTATTGCTTTAACAAGTCTATTTATGCCTTTATTTAATTCTATTTTTGAAGCATCAACTCTATTTAAACTCTCAAATCTATTTCTATCTCCCGAAATTACTTTTTGGACCATATCAGTATCAATAACGCCCGGAGCTAAGGCGTAAATTTTACTATCAATTTCTTTTGCATATATGTTAACCATCATGTTTAATGCACATTTACTTAATGCGTATCCGCCCCACCCTGCATTTCCGCTAATAGCAACACCGCTTGAAATAGCAACTATTTTTTTTGAAAAAGGAGCTAAAAAATCAATTAAAACCTTATTGCTCCAAACATTAACCAAAAAAATATCTTCCAATTCCTTTACGCTCCATTCTTTTAATAACTTTATTTCACCAAGAATTCCCGCATTTAAAATCACCAAATCGAATTTGGTGTTAAAACTCTCTATCGCTTCTTTTATTCTCTCAATCGCTCTTAAATCGCATTTATAAAAATTAATATTATCAAACGGATTGCTTCTTCCTATCGCATAAATTTCATAATCTTTTTTTAAATATTCTTCAACCAATCCTTTTCCAATTCCTCTGTTAATTCCCGTTATCAGAACTTTCATTATTATCCTTTTGTAATTTTTCAAGTCTTTCTAATATAGGAGGATGAGAATAATAAATTAAAGAATAAATTTTACTTACTTTTGGAAAATGTTTATTTTCCTTTACAAGTTTTTTAAGAGCACTTGCAAGCGCTTTTTTATCCACAAGCTCCGCTCCCATTTTATCAGCCTCAAACTCGTTATGACGGCTTATTAAATTAACAAAAGGCTGAAATATAAAAAATATCAAATCGCTAAAAAGTAAAGCCAAAATAATTATATTTGCTCCAGTTTTGGGAATCATTAGCTCTTTAAAAAGTTTATCCGGCAAATTACCGAAAATAAAAAATAAAACAAAAAGCATAATTCCCATTACAGCAATGCTTTTTAATATATCTTTATGTTTAAAATGCCCGAGTTCATGTCCAAGAACTGCCAAAATCTCATTTTTATCAAGTTTTTTAAGAATCGTATCAAAAAGAACAACCCTTTTACTTTTTCCAAGTCCTGCAAAATACGCATTAAGCCTTGTATCTCTTTTGCTTGCGTCCATTACAAAAATGCCGCTGCTTTTAAAGCCGACTTTTTTCATCAAATTTTCAATATCATTTTTCAGCTCTTCATCTTTTAAAGGTTCGAATTTATTAAAAAAAGCAGCAAAAAACGGATATAATATATTAATTAAAACAATAACCGCAAAAGTAAATAAAAATCCTATTAACCACCAATTTTTAAATTTTTCTATAAAATAAATCAAACCTGCAAAAAACGCACCTCCCAAAACAACAAAAAGCACTATTTTTTTAATTTCATCAATAAAAAACAGTTTCCAAGGTGCAACATTAAACCCGAATTTTTTATCAATATGTTTTTCCCATATATGAATAGGCAATGTTAAAATATAATTTACCGCAAAAAATGAAGCTAAAATTTCAAGTTCGCTTATTAAACTATCTGGTTTGAAAAGCAAAAAATTAATTATAAAAAGCCCTCCGCTTAGCCAAAAAACCACTAAAAAAAGACTGATTAACGAATTGAAAATTTCAACAGTTCTTTTTGTAATGGAATAAACTGCGGCAATTTCAAAATCTTTTTTGGATAATAATACCGCACCTTTTTCAAATTCGTTTTTAATAAAAATCACTTCTTTTATTTCAAGTAAAATTTTAATAAATACATATAAACCGTATATTCCAATTAAAATATCAACCATTTTTTGCTCCTTTAAAAAAATTATTATACAATAATAAAAATAACCCTTAAAGGAAAATAATGAAAAAAACATATTTTTATCTGCTTTTAGCAATTTTTTTTATCGGATGTTCTTCAAAAGAGGCTTTAATTACAATTCCTTTAAAAGGTTCTCAAAATAATATAAAATGCAAAAAAATTGAATTTAAATCAAATAATCCTCTTATAAGCAATATTGCAAACCAATATGTTTCATATATAATTTTGGTTCCTAAAAGTAACAAAAAATGCTCCGTTTTTATTAAAAACACCGTAAATAAAAAAATTACAAATTACACAAAAAAAATTCAAATCATTTATGATAATAAACATCCAAGATGCAATTTTTATAAACAAGATTGTATCTTTAAGGCAAATCATTATTTTTGTTCGAATCCCAAAACTATCTCACAAGAAGAATATAATAATATAAAAAAATTTAAATTCAGATACAAAAATTATTATATAAACGATCCTAATTCTAATATTGCATATAAAATTTTTAAAAGATGCAATCCCGAATTTATATATTTACATTGCAAAAAATATTTTTACGATATCAAAAACAGATATTTTTTAAACGGAAATAATTTCTATTTACAAAATGATATTTTAAATTTTGATTCATGCAGTGATACTGATGAAATTTTTTATGATAATTTGACCAACACTTTAAATGAAATAAAAAATTATGATAATTATGTTCATAATTCTTTGATAACAACTTATGAGAATGAAATAAAAACATTTATTAAAAATAATTTTCCAAATCTTCAAACACAGGATATTGCATTAATAGATCCCGAAAGTTCCAATAAAAAAATAGAAAATATATTCGAAAAATTAATAAATAAAAACCAAATTGACATAAAAGATTTGAATATAATTAAATCGTATCTTAAAAAAGTTAATTTTAAACAAAATCCAAAAGAATATTTATCGCTTAAAATTATCGAATATACTTTAATGCTAAAATTAAAATTGATAAATCAAAAGACTAAGCATATTATATTAAATGAAATTAATGAATTAATCAAAAAATGCAAAAATCAAGATTTATCCGATTATTGTAACAGTTTATATCAAATCAAAAAAATTATAAAAAATATTTATATAAATAATTGAATATATAATTTAGATTTGTTATTTTTTTTAAAACTGACTAAATAAGATTTTATCATAATAATAACTCTAAAAAAAATAAAAGTAATAGCTTATTGCTTTATTTTGTTACGTAACATTTAAATTTTACTAAAAATAACAAACAACAAACGCCATTAAAAATAAGATGAAATTTTTAAACACTTCCTTTAAGTTT
>JALVTJ010000069.1 GCA_027036005.1 Nautiliaceae bacterium | reverse complement strand
TATTGAAGATATTTTAGAGGTTGAAAAATTAAATTCTCTTGAAGGAAAAGAGGCTGAATTTAAACCTCTGCGCCCATTCAGGTCGCCTCATTTTTCGGCCACCAAGGCGGCTATATTTGGAGGTGGCAGCAGGAGTGCTAAAATCGGTGAAATTGCATTTGCTAATAAGGGAATTTTGTTTTTTGACGAACTTCCCCAGTTTCAAAAAGATGTGCTTGAAAATTTAAGAGGTCCACTGCAAGATAAAAAAATGTTAATAAGCAGAGTTAATTCAAAAATAGAATATGAAGCCGATATTTTGTTTGCTGCCGCTATGAATCCTTGTCCTTGCGGAAATTTACTTAGTCTCAATAAAGAATGTAGATGCACAGACCTTGAAATTAAAAGATATAAAAATAGAATTTCAGAGCCTCTTTATGACAGGATTGAAATTTATAAGCAGATGATTGAGGATGAGAATAACGATACTATTTCAAGTAAAAAGATGTTTGAGAAGGTGTTGATTGCATTTGAGATGCAAAAGGGCGAATTTAATGCAAATTTAAGTGAAAATTATCAATTTAAAATGGAAAATGATGCTTGGGATATTCTTTATAAAGCAAATAGAAATTTTGCTTTAAGCAAAAGAAGCGAATTTAATTTGCTTAAACTCTCAAAAACCATTGCAAACACCAAAAAAAGAGATAAAATAAAAAAAGAAGACATTTTAACGGCTCTTAAATTCAGGAGGAGGAAATGAAACCGGTATTTAAAGAAGTTTACAGTTTTGATAGGAAATGTTATGAAGAATATAAACTCACAGAAGATATTTTAATGGAACACGCTGCAAACATAATGGCAGATGTGATAAAAAGCAAAGTTAAAAAAGGAAGTATTATAAATATTGTCTCAGGTCCCGGGAATAACGGGGCTGACGGGATTACACTTGGGAGAATTCTTTTAGGAGATTATAAAATAAATCTTTATTTGCCTCTTGGTGCAAAATCTCCTATGGCAAAACTTCAATTGGAACGTTTTAGGGCGATTGGCGGGGAAGTTAAAGAAAATTTTGAGAAGTGTGATTGTTTGGTGGATGCGATTTTTGGAAGCGGGCTTAAAAGAGATTTGAGTAAAGATTTGATATGGTTAATTAAAAAAATGAATAATATCGATGCTTTTAAAATTGCCTGCGATATTCCAACAGGTATTGATGATGAGGGAAATTTAAGGCCGCTGGCATTTAGAGCTGATATTACCGTTACAATGGGGGCGGAAAAACTAAGTCTTTATTCAGATACGGCAAAAGATTATACAGGAGAGATAATAAAAGCTGATTTAGGAGTTAGTTTTACTAAATATAGAGGCAAGAGCGATTATTATGTATGTGAAAAAGAGGATTTAGTTTTGCCTTATAGAAAAAAGCAAAACACTCACAAAAGAAGTTACGGGCATTTGGGAGTGCTAGTGGGAGAAAAAAGCGGAGCTGCAATTATGGCTTCTATGGCGGCATTTAATTTCGGTTGCGGACTTGTGAGTATAGTAAAAAGTGAAAAATGTAAAGTGAAAAATGTTCCTTATGAAATAATGGAGAGTGAAAGTTTTGAAGGGTTTAGTGCGTTGGCATTTGGAATGGGATTAGGCAAAAGTTTTGATGATAAAATGGAAAAATTATTAAAACTTGATATTCCGATGATTATTGATGCAGATATGTTTTATAAAGAAGAGATTAAAGAATTTTTAAAAAAAGAGAAAATTGTTTTAACCCCTCATCCAAAAGAGTTTGCATCTCTTCTTAAAATTTTGGGAATGGGGGAATATATTCCTGCTGAAATTCAAAAAAAGAGATTTTTCTTAGCAGAAGAATTTAGCAAAAAATTCCCAAAAACAGTGCTTTTATTAAAAGGGGCAAATAAAATTATTGCTTTTAATAAAAAACTTTTTATAGACCCTCTTGGAAGTGTTGCATTGGCAAAGGGGGGAAGCGGCGATGTTTTAGCGGGAATGATAGGAGGTTTATTGGCTCAGGGGTATCATCCTCTAAAAGCTACATTAACGGCAAGTTTAGCCCATTCAATAGCTGGAAATTATGAACCAAATTTTGCCCTTACGCCTATGAAATTGATAAAGAGACTGGATGAAATTGAAAGAATTTTTTAAGATTATAACAGAAGAGCATAATTTTATAAATCTATTTTGGTTTAATTTCCATAAGGTTGATGAAGGGGTTTATAGAAGTGCACAACTTACTCCTTGGAAACTTAAAAAAATTATTGAAAAATACGGAATTAAAACCATAGTAAATTTAAGAGGAACTAAACAAAATTATATGTATGAAAAAGAAAAAGAAATTTGTAAAAAAGAGGGAGTTAAATATATTCCTTTTCAAATTTCATCCAGAAGCCTTCCAAAAGATTATGAAATTGAAACATTAATTAATATTTTTAAAAACGAACAAAAACCAATTCTTTTTCATTGTAAAGCCGGGGCTGATAGAACGGGAATGGTTACTACACTCTATCATATAATAAACGGAAAAAGCAAAAAAGAAGCTATAAGAAAAGAACTTAGATTAAAATACGGATTTTTGAGTTTAAGTAAAGCCGGAAGAATTAAAAAAATGTTTGAATTATATGATGAGAAAGAAGATTTTTTAAAATGGTTTAAAAAAAATCAAAAATTTTTAGAAAATATCACTTTCAAAGCAAATCCTTTGGTAGATTTTATTTTTGAAAAGGTTTTAAAAAGGGAATGATTATTCTCCGATATATTCCCATTTAAGAGCATCTCCTTTTTCTAAATCCCTGCAAGCTTTTTTGCCAAGGATTTGAGGCAAATATTTTGGATGAAGCCCGTAACCTGGGCGAATAGCTCTTATATTTTCACGGGTAAATTTTTCTCCTTTTTTAATATTTTTTACAACATACAAACTTCTTGCAAATTGTCTGCCTTTTTTAGGTTTAAAATCTACAACTCCAATCATCTCTTCAACTTCTCTTATGGCTTTAACCATTTCTTTAAATTCATTAGGGGTTAGGCTGAAATCTTTATCGGGAGAATCAATGTTTTTATTTAAAATAAAATGTTTTTCAACTATTCTAGCTCCCATAGTAACCGCTGCAACAGGAGCTGAAATTCCAAGTGTATGGTCGGAAAATCCAATAGTTACATTAAAAATTTTTTTTAAGGCTTTAATAGTTTTTAGATTTACTTTGCTTCTTGGAGCAGGATATGCTGAGGTGCATTTTAAAAGTGCTATATCAATATTATGTTTTTTAGCGCTCTCAACTGCATTTTGTATATCTTCAAACTCTGCAATTCCTGTTGATACTATTATAGGTTTGCTTTTGCTTGCAGTATAATCAATTAGCTCATAATCGGTTATTTCAAATGAGGCTATTTTATAAGCCGGTGGATTAAATTTTTCTAAAAAATCAACTGCTTCTATGCTAAAAGGGGAGCTGAAAATTTCTAAATCAATACTTTTTGCATAATTAAAAAGCTCTTCGTGCCATTCAAGTGGAGTCATTGCTTCTTTATAAAGTTCAAAAAGATTCTTTCCATCCCAAAGTGTTCCACCTTTTATTAAAAAATCTTGCTTTTTACAATCTATTGTCATCCACTCAGGTGTGTATGTTTGAAGTTTTATTGCATCGGCTCCTGCCTCTTTTGCTGCATAAATTGTATCTTTTGCTACTTGAATTGAATGATTGTGGTTTGCACTAAGTTCTGCAATTATAACAACTTTTTTGTCTGTATCAATTTTTCCTATTTTCATTCTCCATTCTCCTTTATACCCCAAAAAATCTTTTGATTTTTTGGGGACCCCGTTTTCAATTCTTCATTCTTTATGATCTCCATTTTTATGATGTTGTCTTTTTTATCAACTTCCTTAAATTTAAATTTTTTATATAAATTTATAGCTTTAAGATTATCTTCAAAAACATAAAGAACTATTTTTTTTGATTTTAAATTATTAAAAGCATAATTTATGGCTTCATTTAGTAAAATTTTACCAACGCCTTTTTTATTAGGATTTTTATGAAGGCCGAGTTCTGCTGTGTCTTTAATAATTTTAAAATTTATCACTCCTAAATTACCTATTTTTAAGTAAATTTTATTTTCTGGCAAATTTTCGATAAACTTTAAGTGGTTTTCAAGACTTATTTTTTCTTTATTAAACATCCACTTTCTAATTTCAGAATGATTTCTCCATTTTAATACCTCTTTTTTTTCTTCTAATGATAAATCTTGGAATTTTGTTAATTTCATTTTCTTTTATTACCTTATATTTTCTTTTTAGATATTTTGCAACTTCTTTTTGATTTTCAGCTGTTTTTATAGTAATAAATGGCAAATCCATAAAAATAGCTTCATAACTAATCACACTTGGAGTAATTATTCCAAATTCGCTTTTTGCCATTCCAATTGCTACATCTTCATCAATATGCAAATTAACCCACTTATTTAAAAATGCAAACTTTTTTATTTTATCCAAATTTTTATTTGCACGAGTTATATAAAGATTTATTTTTGGTTTTAAGGGTTTTAGAAGTTTTAGAAGTTTTAGGGTTAAATTTTTGCTGTCGCTTCCTCCAAGTGAAATAAAAATCCCTTCTTTTTTAAAATTTCTTTTTTTTGTTTTTTTAAATTCACTTCTTATTAAAGGTTTTATAATTTTTACTTTCTTAGGATTTTCGTATTTTTCTTTTTTAGCTCCTAAATTATGGTTTATTATAACATCTGCAAAATGTTTTTCATATGTATCATCAAAAACCATTAATTTAATGTTAGGGAAAAGCTTCTTAAATTCTTTTTCATCTTCATACGTAAAATTGTAATTATCAACAATTACTTCTTTTGGATTTAATTTTTTTACCTTTTCAAAAAACTCTTCTTCATTTTTCACTTTTATAATAGGTAATTTAGTCAATTTTTCATCACACTCTTTACAAACTATTATAAACTTTTCATTTTTCACTTTATATTTTTCACTTATAAAGGCTTCTTGTCTTTTTAAATGTCCAAGCCCGATTTTGGATGAAAAATCAATTCTTAATATAACCATCTTTTTTTAACACTTTAAACATAATTTCGGCTAATTTAAAATCCTCCATTGTATCAATATCTTGGACTAAATATCTTGGAATGATAATAGGGATACTGCCGTTAAAATGAAATTTTTCAATGCAACTTAGTTTTTTCCAGTAAAATTGCCCTGCGTCGTGATATGCCTCTTTTAAATCTTGGCTTCTTGTATTCATATATTCATCAAAAATCATTTTAGCTTTACTATTAATTATTTCAAATCCCCTCCATATAGGAAAATCATATGTAGTTGCTGAGAAACTAAAACAAGCATCAGAATTTTTTAGTTTTTCAAGACCTTTTTTTAAATATTCAACTTGCAAAAACGGAGCAGTCGGATAAATCATACAGGCATAATTAAATTCATTGTCTTTATTTAATTCATTTATTGCATGTTTAAAAACATCAACACTTGAAGAAAAATCATCTGCTAAATTTTTTGGGCGAAAAAGAATCTCGGCTCCTAAATTTTTACTAATTTTAGCTATTTCCTCATCATCTGTTGAGACTACAATTTTATTAAATAAATTACTTTTTTTAGCAGTCTCTATTGAATAAGCAATTAAAGGTTTACCGCAAAAATTTTTTATGTTTTTTCTTGGAATTCTTTTGCTCCCTCCGCGTGCTGGGATTATGCAAAGATTCATTTTAGATATTCCTTAATTTTGCTAATTACATAATCTTGTTCTTCTTGGCTTAAAGTTGGATAAATTGGTAAACTAAATGCCTCTAAATAGTATCTATCCATTTGTGGAAATTCTTTTTTAGAATAAATATATCCCAGTTTTTTATAATAAGGTTGGCTTGGAATAGGAATATAATGATATTGAAGAAAAATTCCTGCATTTTTCATTTTATTAAAAAATTCGGCCTTTTCGTTAAAATTTTTGAAAGGATAGCGAACTACAAACAGATGATAACTTGAATTTTCGTTATATTCATAAAGTGGCTTTAAATCTAACTTCTCGTGGTATCTTTTTGCAATTTCTTTTCGTCTTTTTTGAAAATAATTTAGTTTTTTTAGTTGAGAGAGACCAAGAGCGCAAGCCACATCCGGTAATCTATAATTAAATCCAAGTTCTATTATTTTATATTCCCAAGGATACATAGTATTATCTTTATATATTCCGTGATTTCTAAGAATTAACAATTTTTCATAAAATTCTTTATTATTTGTAGCTATTGCTCCGCCTTCAAAGGTTGTAATGTGTTTTACGGGATGAAAAGAGTAAGTCGCAATATCGCAAATGCCATTGTCCTTTCCGATAAAATGCGCATTATCAAAAAGAATTTTTACATTATATTTTTCTTTTAAATATTTTACTTTTGTTTCATTAACTTGAAGCCCTGAAAAACTAACTAAATAAAGGGCTTGAATATTTTCTTTTTTTAATTTCTCTTCTACAAAATCCAAATCAATAAGAGCGTTTTTTTCTATATCCACAAATATAGGCTTAGCATTGGCATAGAGAATAGAGTTTGATGTTGAAAGAAAAGAATTGGGTGTAGTTATTACCAAATCGTCTTTTTTTAATAAAACCAAACTTGCCAAGTGAAGTGCGGCTGTGCCGTTACTAACCGCTACAACATATTTAAAATTAAGTTTTTTTGCTAAAGCTTCTTCAAATTCTTTAACCTTAGGACCTGTTGTTAAATAATCGCTTTGTAAAGCTTCTATAACAGCTTTTATATCATCTTTTTCAATTGTCTGCTTACCATATGGAATTATTAATTTTTCACTTTTCATTTTTCACTTTTCACTTCAATGAATTCTTGTGCTTTTTGCTTAAATTCTTCACAGCTCATCCACCATTCGTTGTTAGCGGAAGAGTATTCAAAGCCGATTTCTTTTTCTTTTCCTTTTTCACCGAGTTCATTAATTGTATAATTGGCTTTAAAACCAAAATTAATAGTAGGTTTTATTACAAAATGGTCATCAAATTCAATAACCCTGTCATCTTTTGTAATCATAACTTCATGAAGTTTTTCACCAGCTCTTATGCCTATGATTTTATGAGGTAGATTAGGCGCTAAACATTTTGCCAAATCGACTATTTTCATAGAAGGGAGTTTGGGAACAAATATTTCTCCTCCTTTCATTCTTTCAAAATCTTTTAATACAAATTTAACGCCTTCTTCAAGAGTGATTAAAAATCTTGTCATTTCAGGATGAGTAATTGGCAGTTCTTTTGCTCCGTTTTTTATAAGTTTTACAAAAAATGGAACTACACTTCCACGGCTTCCTATTACATTTCCGTATCTTACAACTGCAAATCTTGTTTTTCTTTTACCTACCATATTATTTGCTGCTACAAAAAGTTTATCACTTGCAAGCTTTGTGGCACCATATAGATTTATTGGAGCTGCCGCTTTATCGGTTGAAAGTGCTATTACTTTTTCAACTTTGTTTTTAATTGAGGCATCTATTACGTTTTGGGCTCCATTTATGTTTGTTTTTATACATTCCATTGGGTTGTATTCGGCTACTGGCACATGTTTTAGGGCTGCTGCGTGAATTACTATATCCACATCTTCCATAGCTTTAAATAATCTCTCTTTATCTCTCACATCTCCGATAAAATATCTCATTCTTTTATCATTAAATTTTTGTTTCATCTCAAATTGCTTAAATTCATCGCGGGAGTAGATGATTATTTTATTCGGGTTATATTCTTTAAGAATTATTTCTGTATATTTTTTGCCGAAACTTCCCGTCCCGCCTGTTATTAATATATTTTTTCCGCTAAACATAAATAGCCTTTTTAAATTTTAAGCAAAAATTATTCCTTGTTGTAAAGCCTTTTAAATTCATCGCATTTTTTAAGAAGTTCTTCTTTTGTGCCTGTGCAGACAATTTCTCCATTTTTAAATACTAAAATTTCATTTGTATTTTCTATGGTTGAGAGACGGTGAGCTACGATAAAAACCAGTTTGTCATTTAAATTATTGATTGTTTGCATAATAACCGATTCGCTTTTGTTATCAAGTGCGCTTGTGGCTTCATCTAATATCAAAATATCCGGGTTATTGTAAAGAGCCCTTGAAATTGCAATTCTTTGTTTTTGTCCGCCACTCAAATTGCTCCCGTTTTCTTGTAACAGAGTGTATATTCCATTTGGTAATTTTTCTACAAAATCAAATAAATTGGCTTTTTTCAAAACATCTTTTATTTTTTTTTCGTCTATTTTTTTACCATAAGCTATATTGGCTGCAATTGTATCATTAAATATATGTATGTTTTGAGGAATATAAGCAATTTTTCCTCGCAGAGATTTTATATCGTATTCTTTTATATTTTTATTGTTTATTAAAATTTCGCCCTCGCTTGCGTCATAAAATCTTTCTATCAAAGAAACAAAAGAGCTTTTTCCTCCTCCGCTATCTCCCACAACTCCTATTATTTTCGGTTTTTGTGTTTTAAAGTTTATATTTTTAAGCGCATAAATATCATTATATTTTAATGAAACATTTTTAAATTCCAATGTTTTTATTTCAGTAAGTTTTTCCTCTCCGTTTTTTACTTTTGGTAAAATAGAAAATATTTCTTTTAATCTCTCATTAGCGGCAATGGCATCTTGCATTTTAGAATAAGTTGATGAAATTCTTCTTATAGGATCTGTTAGCATAAATAGAGCCGTCATAAAAGAAAAAAACGCTCCTACGCTCATTTCATTGTCAATTACCTCTTTTCCTCCTATTACAATTACTACAGCGGCAATGGTGGCGCTTAGGGTTTCAAGCAAAGGGATTAATAAAGCTTGGGTTCTGACAGTTTTGAGATTGATTTTTAAATATTTTAAATTATGTTCTTTAAAATTATCCGTTTCAATTCCTTTTGCATTGTATGCTTTTATTGTTTCGATATTCTTGAAAATTTCGCTTAAATGCTGATTAAGTTTTGACGTTTGGGTTTGAGCTTTTTTTGAGAGTTTTTTCAGTTTTTTGGAAATTACGCTTACAGGATAAATAATAAAAGGTAAAATTATTATTGCAAAAAAGGCAAGTTTATAATTTTGATATATTACCACAGCAAGTAAAAAGATTGCCATTAAAACATCTCTTATTAATGCTGCAAATTGGCTTGCAATAGCGTTTTGGATTCTGTTTATGTCGTTTATTATTCTGCTGACTAGTTCTCCGCTGTGCGTTTTTTTGAAAAAATCAAGGTCAAGATTTAAAATATGAGAGAGAAATTTATCTCTTATCTGACGGACAATATCTTCTCCGATATAGCTTATGTAATATTGTTGCAAAACCGCTCCAACCCCCTTGAAAAAATATGCCAAAATAATGGCAATAGGTAAAATGTAAAGCATAGTTTCGTTTTTTTGAATAAATATTTTATCTAATACTGGTTTTACTAAATATGCGGTAGCGGCTGTAGATATTGAAACAAGGAGCATTCCTATAAATGCTATGAAAAACTCTTTTTTATAATGTTTGTAATAGGGCATATACTCTTTTAAAAATTTAAGCATCAATATCCTTTAAAATTCGTGCAGTAATAAATATACACTTTTCTTGAAAAATCTTTATAAATTTTAACTTCTTTTTTTGTCAAAAACTTACATTGTTTGAAATATTTTTGAATATATCTTTTGTTTTCGCTTTTTAATAAAATCAAAAAATTTTTATGTTTATATTTATTCATATCAGTTGAAATGGCAAATTGGTTTATGATTTTTTTGTTCGGGTTAAAAAGCTGGGCGTTTAGAGGCTGAGGTTTAATATAAAAAATCATCTCTGACATTAAATCCCTATCGCAAAAAGCAAGCTTTGTATTAGGGTATTTTACTATTACGGGTTCTATTTGTTTAGCTAGTTTTTGCCATCCTAAAACACGTCTATAAAAATCGTTTTTTTTGGTTAAAGTAATTCCGAAAGTGTACATAATAGGATGATAAAAATAAACAATTATCATTAAAATTATATTTACAAAAATTCCCACAAAAAGCCATTTTTTTGATTTTTGATAAAGATAAAAAACCACCAAAATTGTTGCTGCTACATATGTTGGAAGCGCCCAGTTTGCATTGGCCCTTTCAATTATAGCCTGAATTGAAATGACACTTAAAAAAGGAACACTAAAAGCATATAATAATTTGTATTCTTTTTTTGAAAATATAATTGAAATTTTAAAAATCAAATATAAATAAACTCCAAAAAACACAGGTCCAAATACACCAAATTGCGCACCTAAAAATTCTAAAAATTTTTTCGGATGAAAATGAGAATTTTTTTGTATTTCCGAAATATTTTCTATGTGATGAAACATAATAAAATTATGATGATAATTCCAGATTAAGTTTGGCAGATAAATAATTGCCGCTAAAATCATTGCCACATAAAGTTTTTTGTTTTTAAATGTTTGTTTTGAATCAATCAACAGATAAAAAAGAACGCTTAAAACAAATATTATCATAGTTGGTTTGCTAAGAAGTCCCACTCCTCCGCCAATTCCTGATAATATCCAATAAAACCATTTATCGCTTTTTAGTGCTTTAATAAAATAATAAAGCGTAAAACTCCAAAAAAATACCAAAAAAGCATCGGTTGAAATAATTTCGCTAAGATAAGATATTCCCGGAATTGTTATAAAGGCAATGCCTGAGAGAAGAGCAATTTTTTCGTTAAAAAGCTCTTTTGAAATTAAATAAACATAAATTGCGCTAAGAGAATAAAAGAGATTCGAAGCAATTTTAACCCCGTAAATATTATCTCCAAAAATCGAAGTGAAAATTTTAATTACAAAGGCTATAAAAGGAGGTTTTGAATAATATCCCCATGCCAAATGTTTTGACCAATACCAGTAATATGCTTCATCAAAAAATAAATCAATATGCATTATTTTTAGGGCATACAATCTGAAAATAAAAAGAAAAATAAGAAAAATTAAAAAATTTCTAAAACTAATACTCACTAAAATCCTTCATCAATAATCTGGCATATCATATGCAAAACCATAATATGCATCTCTTGTACTCTTGGGGTGTTGTTAGATGGGATAATAATATAGATATCTCCCGCATTTTTCATTTTCCCCCCGTCTTTTCCAAGCAGGGTGATAACTTTTATATTTTTTTCTTTTGCTTTTTTTATAGCTTCAATTATATTTTTACTGTTTCCGCTTGTGGAAATTCCTATAAAAACGTCTCCTTCTTTTCCCAAGCCTTCAAGCTGTCTTGAAAATACATATTCATATCCATAATCATTTCCTATGGCCGTGAGAGCTGAGGTATCGGTTGTAAGGGCAATTGCTGGAAGTGAAATTCTCTCTTTTTTAAATCTACCGGTAAGCTCTGCTGAGAAATGCTGCGAATCAGCCGCACTGCCTCCGTTGCCGGCTATAAGTATTTTATTGCCGTTTTTAAGGGTATTTAAACACTCTTTACCTGCTTTTTTTACCAAAGGCAAAATTTCTTTCATTTTTTGAACTGTATTTATATGATTTTCAAGGCAGTTTAATAAATTCTCCATTCTTAATTCTCCCTTTTAATTTTATTTATAATGTTTGTTGTGCTTTTTCCGTTTACAAAATCAATTAGTTTTACTTCTTTTGCAATATCGCTTCCTACAATTTTTTTGCCTTCATAATCCTTGCCTTTTACCAAAATATCGGGCTTAATTTTTTTAATAAGCTCATAAGGGGTGTCTTCTTCGAAAATAACTACATAATCCACCGCTTCCAAGCTTGCCAAAAGATAGGCTCTATCGTATTCATTGTTTATTGGTCTATCTGGGCCTTTTAATCTTGATACGGATTCGTTTGAATTAAGACCTAGTATTAAAACATCTCCTAAGGTTTTTGCTTTTTGCAGATATTTTACGTGCCCTATATGCAAAATGTCAAAACACCCGTTTGTAAAGACTATTTTTTTGTTTTCTTCTTTAAGGTTTTTAGCTAAATTTTCAGCTTCTTTGAAAGGGATTATTTTATAATCGACGCTTTGGTGCTTTTTTTCGTATTCTTTTATTTCATTCAAATTTGCGCTGGCACTTCCGAGTTTACCAACTACCACAGCAGCAGCCGCATTTGCAAAATGCATAGCTTCTATTATGTCTTTATCATTTTTTAGTGCATATCCAAGAGCTGCCAAAACCGTATCGCCAGCTCCTGTTACATCGTATACTTCTTTTGCGATTGTAGGAATTTGAATAAATTCATCTCCAAACAGAGCCATTCCCTCTTCGCTTAAAGTTACCAAAAGATATTTTAAATTAAGTTCGTTTTTAACTTTCCATCCGGCTTTTATCAAATCTTCTTTTGAATTTATTTGCATATTTGCAGCTGTGCAAAGTTCTTTTTTATTTGGTTTTATCATATAAGCGTTTTTGTATTTTGAAAAGTTTTTTTTCGGGTCGATTATAAGTTTTTTATTGTGTTTATTGGCTAAATTAATAATTTCTTGTGTAAGAGTAGGGGTTAGAGTTCCTTTTTCATAATCACTTAATAAAAATAATGAAATTTTTTCTAAATTTTCTTTTATAAAGTCCAATATTTTTTCTTCAAATTCTTTTTTTATAGGGTTTTTTGATTCTTTATCATATCTTAATACCTGCTGGTGAGTGGCAACTATCCTGCTTTTTATTATGCTTTGTCTGGTGTTGTCTATAAAAAGTCCGTTTGTTGGAATGTTTTTTTGTGTAAAAATATTTAAAAGTCTATTTGCATCTTTTCCTAAAACTCCAATTGGCAAAACTTTTTCGTTAAATGCCAGTAAATTATTTACTACATTTCCAGCACCGCCTAATCTATCTTCTTCTTTTTGAATCTCCACAACAGGAACCGGGGCCTCCGGTGAAATTCGCTCACTTTTGCCCCATAAATAGTGGTCAATCATAAAATCGCCAATAACGGCAATCATTGTATTTCTTCTTCAAATATTTTTTTAATATAAGGAATGTCCGCTTTTATTCCTTTTTCAAGTGTAAAGTTTGGATTATATTCGAGGTATTTTTGAGTATCTTCAATCTCTGCCTCAGTGAAAAATTGGTATTGTTTAACATATGGATTTGGGATATATTTGTCTTTTCTTTGAATATTTAATTCTTTTTTCAAAATATCCACAATATCCTGAAAACTTCTTGCCTTTGCGGTTCCTACATTATAAATTCCGCTTTTTTTAGGATTGGTGGCTTTGATATTTGCCTGAATTACATCCTCTACAAAAATAAAATCCCTTTTTATTTTATCGCTTCCCTCAAAAAGTTTAGCACTTTCTCCTTTTAAAAGTTGAAGACCAAATTGTAAAACCATTGAAGCAGTTTTATTCTTAAAATATTCTCTTGGGCCATAAACATTAAAGTATCTAAGTCCAACTATTGGAATGTCAACTTTTTTTATGTATTCTCTTGCTAAATTATCCATCATAAGTTTGCTAAAACCATAGACATTATTTGGATTTTCTTTGCCTACTTTGAAAATTTTTGAGTTTCCATATGTGGCGGCCGAGCTTGCATAAACTAAGGGAGCTTTATTTTTAATGGCTATTTTTATTAAATCATTAAAAGTGTTTACATTAGTTTTTATCATAATTTCTTGATCACTTACGGTTGTATCTGAAATTGCGGCTTGATGGAAAATATAATCGATTTTATAATCATTTAATTTTTCCAAATCCTCTTTTTTTGTAATATCGCCGCTAATTACAATTCCCTTAAAACCAATTAAATTTTTAAAATGACCGAAGCTTTTTAGGTTTCCGTTAGAAAAAGTTTCATCATTTCTGAATTTATCAAACACTATAACTTTTGCCTCTGGATAGTTTTCTTGAAAATAAAAAGCAAGGTTGCTTCCTATAAATCCTGCTCCTCCGGTTATGAGAATAGTTTTGTTGTTAAAATTTATATTGTTATATTTCATTATTTATTCCTTATGGTTGAAATTTTATTAATTTAAATACAATCCACCCTATAAAACTAAGTCCTAATAGTAGAGCTATTAATCCTAAAATCATTATAAATCCTTTAATTTTTTAATTTCTTTTAAAATTTTTTGAAAAAGTAATATTAAAATTATAATTAAAAATAAAATTACAAAAATTACAATTAAACCATATATATCAATGTTTTTTTGTTTTATAAAATAAATTTTAAAAATCCAAGCTATTAATGATGTATCAATAATTAATAATGTAATAAAAATCGATTTTAAAAATCCAATAAACTCTTTTATTTCGTCAATTTTGGCCATTAGAATCCTCTTTAATTTTGTTAATTATATCAAAAAGAGTGTTTTTTACTAAATAAGTTCTTTTAATACCGGCATTTTTGGCAGCTTCGATATCGCTTAGATTATCTCCTATCATAATTGAATTATCTAAATCAATATTATATTTTTTAGCTAAGTTTAAAATCATCCCGGGTTTTGGTTTTCTACATTCGCACTCTCCTGTAATATCAGGATGATGAGGGCAAAATTCATAATCTATTATTTTTATTCCCCTTTTTTTTAATTCATCCTTCATCCATTTCATAAGAGAGTGAAAATTATTTTCGCTGTAATATCCCCTTGCTATTGCGCTTTGATTTGTAACAATAAAGAGTTTGTATCCTTTTTTTTGAAGCAGTTTTAAAAGTTCAAAAATTCCTTCATTAAATTCAAATCTATCAATACTTCCCACATATCCATAGTCAATATTAATTACGCCGTCTCTATCTAAAAAAGCCGCTTTCATTTATTTCCTTTATTACATCCTCTGCTTTAATTTCTTTCATACATTCGTGTGTTTTAAGAGGACATTCTCTTTTTTTACAAGGAGAGCAATCTAAATTTTTTGAAATTATTTTATAGTTTTTAGACCAAGGACTTGTTTCTGTATAATCAGTTGGTCCAAAAATTGCAATAATTGGAATGTTAAAAGCAGCCGCAATATGCATTGGACCTGAATCATTTGTAACAAATCCGTTAAGTCCTCCTATATGTTCGCAAAGCTCTTTTATTGTAAGTTTTCCACAAAGATTTTGATAATTTTGAATTGTTAAATGTTTTTCAATATCTTTTGCTATCTCTTCTTCCCCTGGACCTCCGAATATAATAATATCCCCGAAATTTCCAAGGTAATTGGCAACTTTGGCAAACTCTTTTGGATACCATCTTTTTGCACTTCCATATGTGGCTCCCGGATTTATTCCAAATGTTTTTTTATTATATTTTTTGGGAGTGAAATTTAATTTCGGAGGAAAAAGCGCTAGATTTTTTTTTAAAATGGAATTTACATAAAGATTATATTTTTCAACCATGTGTAAATTTTCTTTGTTTTTAAAAGTAAAACCCTTATATTTAAAAGCAAGGATTTTCGAATAAAGGCTGTTTCTAAAACTTACAAACATATCAGCTTTTGGCAGGGTAAAAAGCTGTTTAAATCTATGTTTTCTGTCATCAACAATAACTTCATAGTTTTCTTTATATAATGATGTTGAAACAAATGAACCGAAAATTATTACTTTTTTAGGATTTGTGTATGTTATAAGTTTTTCAACCGCTCCGCTTGCCATAACAGCATCACCAAGCCATGTAGGGAGTTCAATTAAAAGTTTCATT
>JALVTJ010000068.1 GCA_027036005.1 Nautiliaceae bacterium | reverse complement strand
TTATGCGCTTGTTCTTGCACTTATCGCTCTTTACGCTAATCCTTTCTTAGGATAATTTTTTATCCTTTTTTCTTTTTTATTTATATAAATTTACCTCTGACACTTTTATTTAGAGTATAAAAACTTTTTTTCATTTTCTAAAAAATTTTTGTTTTTAAATCTTTTTTTGATATAATTCTTTTCCATGCGGCGGTGGCGGAATTGGTAGACGCGCAAGATTGAGGGTCTTGTGGGCGCAAAGCCCGTGGGGGTCCGAGTCCCCCCCGCCGCACCAGATAAATGTTTTTAATATTATAAAATTTTAAACTTCATATTAACCGAAAAGAATCAATATTAAAGTGCCAGTGTTTATTTTTGAAACATTTTTTGTTTTTTAAAATAAAATTATTTTTTTCAAATGAAAAATTAAATATAATATTTTAAAATCTTTAATAAAAATCTAATAAAAGGAAGTTGATGAATGAAGAACTTAAAAGAAAATTAGATGAGCGTTTAGTTAAAGGTGAAATAACAACAGATGAATATAAAAAAATATTGGAAACAATAACATCAAACGATTCAATTTCTTCTAATACAAATAATAATGAAACTTTTGCTAATTTTCAATCTAAAAATTTCAAAAATTCCAATTATGAAAAAGGATTTTTAAAAAAACTTCGAGACGGTGATTATGGTTTGGCTAAAACATATTGGTTATTTGGAGTAGGTGTTAGCATTATAATAGGTATTATAATTCAAATTATATTTGCAGCAATGGGAAGAAGTGGCATAGTTATTGCATTTATTATAATTTTGATAAGTATTATTTATACTGCATTTTTTCAATTACCGGGATTGTGGAGAGCTGCAAAAAAATATCAAGGACCTAAAATTTGGGCGATTTTAGCTCAAATTGTTGTAATTATCACGGCAATATCTATACCTGTTGCACTAATTCAATGGTTTTATATATTGGCAAATGCAGGATTTTAAAATAAAGACTTATAAATGGCTTTAATATTTATTTCACACAGTTCAAAAGACAACAAAATTGTTAAAAATTATAAAAAGAAAATAGAAGAATATGGATTTAAATCCGTTTTTTTAGATTTTGATGATGAAAATGGAATCCAAATCAATGAAATATGGGAAGAGAGACTTTATAAAGAACTGAATAAAACCAATATTATGCTTTGTTTTGTTTCAAAAAATTGGATTGATTCTTGCTGGTGTCAAAAAGAGTATTCCATTGCAAAATCTTTAAATAAAGAGGTAATCCTTCTTAGTATTGAAAAAGATTCCAAAAAACAAAAAGAAGTATTTGAATGGATAGGAAAACATGTTCAACAAATAAACATTGCTGAAAATCCTGATGCATTTAAGGAAGTATTAAAACAAATTAACGATTTAACAAAAAAAGTTTTTGATAAGCCTTATAAATGGGATGAAAATAAAAATCCGTATCCGGGACTTAAACCTTTTACAGAAGATATGGCAGCCGTTTTTTATGGAAGAGAAGACGAAACCGATGCCGTAATTACTGAAATGACCAATCCAAAATCTCTGGCCACAATTCACGCATTTTTAATTGCAGGCGCATCTGGAATGGGTAAATCCTCTTTATTACGAGCCGGTATTATTCCTAAAATGAAAACATTTGAAGAATATAATAAAACATGGCATATTTTACCGACAATGCGTCCAGGAAAAGATCCTTTGAATAAAATTCTTCGTATTTTAATCAATGATATATTTACTAATACCGAAGAATCAAACAAATATTATGAACAGATTAAATCTGATATCAAAAATAACAAAAAAGAGTCATTTGAAAAACTTATTGACCGTTTATTATTAAAATATTCTGATAAAAAAATTCTTTTACCGATAGATCAAGCAGAAGAATTTTTTATTACAAGCAACAAAGAAGAAAAGAAAATATTTTTTGAATTGCTTTCTTGGATATTTGAACATTATGATGAATTTTATACAATATGGACAATTAGAAGTGATTATATAGAAAAATTTCAAACTGACACAACTCTTAAAACAATAAGAAAATATTCCGATAATTATTTACTCTCTCCAATCAAAGAGGAGCATATCACAACAATCATAAAATATCCTGCTTACAAATCAGATATTGTTTTGGAAGAAACACTTATAGAAAGAATACGTAAAGATGTCAAAGATACAAAAGCTCTTCCGTTGCTTGCCTATACTCTTAATGAATTGACAAAAAAATTTTTTGATAATTCTTACAAACATAAAGAAAGGATAGTAACGCTAAAAGATTATCTATCTTTGGCAAAGGATGGAGAAAATCCTATTTATGCAATAATTGAAACAAAAATCAAAGAAATACTCTCTCATCCGGAAAAAATCAATACATCTTTAAATAAAGAACAATTATTAAAAAAATGTAAAGATTTATTTATATATCATCTTATTGATATAGATATAGACGGAAAAGCAAGCAAAAAAATAGCACTTAAAAACAATTTAAGTCCGCTTTTACAAAAAATAGCCGATGCATTTATCCAAGAGAGACTTCTTATAAGCGGCAGTATTGAAAAAGAAAAAGAGAGATTAATAACATATGAAATCGCCCACGAATCTATTATTCAAAACTGGACCTTACTTCAAAGCTGGATTAATGAAGAAAAAGATTTTTTCATTACAAGAGCTCAGGTTCGTATCGCCCTGAATGAATGGAAAAAATCAAATAAAAACAAAAACGCCCTTTTAGTCGGAATACTTTTGGAAAAAGCTCAAAATTTTATCGATAAACCTTGGAGTGAAGAAGAAAAGGAATTTATTTTAAAAAGTATTGAAAATATAAAAAAAATAGACAAAAAAAGACGCCAATTTATTATTGGAGGATTCTTAACAATTACTTCATTAGCAGGTTTTGGAGGTTATGAATTTCTCCAAGCAAAAAATAAAAAGAAAATAAAAAAAGAATTAGAAAAAGCAAATTATTATCTCGGAATAGCATTAGTAGAAAAAGCAAAAAATGCTGTTTATAATCAGGCAATCCCAAAAGCTCATCTTTTCGCTTATGCCGCTTTAACAAAACTAAATAAAAAATACGTCGCAACCGATTCAGTAGCCAAAGCTAAATATATAATCACAAATTATAATGACAGAGCTATATCCTCACTTATTGGGCATCAAAATACTGTTTTTTCATTATCATATTCTCCGGATGGAAATAAAATAGTATCCGGTTCATTTGATAAAACAATAAAAATATGGAATACAAAAAATTATAAATTGCTTGCTACATTAAAAGGACATAAAGGCTATGTTTTATCAGTAGCCTATTCACCAGATGGTAAAACCATTGCGTCCGCTTCAAGTGATAAAACAATAAAAATATGGAATGCAAAAAATTATAAATTGCTTGCTACATTAAAAGGACATAAAAAAGATATTGGTTCAATTGCCTATTCTCCGGATGGAAATAAAATAGTATCCGGTTCATTAGATAAAACAATAAAAATATGGGATGCTAAAAAATATAAATTGCTTGCTACTTTAATAGGGCATGAAG
>JALVTJ010000067.1:10181-15825 GCA_027036005.1 Nautiliaceae bacterium | reverse complement strand
AAATTAAACGAAATATTAAAAAAAGAAAATGAAATTGAACTTATGATTCAATATCAAAATGAAAAAGAACAAGAAGCCGATAAAAAATTAAAAGATCTCGAAAAGGAGTTTTTGGCGCTTGAAAAACAAAAAAGTTTGTATATGAAAAAACTCGATGAAGTTCAAAAGGCATTGGAAAACATAGCCGGTATGACAAAAGAAGAGGCAAAGGAGATGTTGCTTAAAAAAATCGAAGAGACTTTAAAAAGCGATGTTGCTCATCTTACAAGAAAAATTCTAAAAGAAGCTGAAAATGAAGCCCAAAAAAGAGCAAATTTTATTATAGCTCAGGCGACAACAAGGTATGCAGGGGATTTTGCCGGTGAGAGACTTATTAATATCGTGCCGATAGGCGATGATGAAATGAAAGGTAGAATTATAGGAAAAGAGGGTAAAAACATAAAAGCGCTCGAAATGATTAGCGGATGCGATATTATTATTGATGAGACGCCAGGAATAATAACGGTTAGCAGTTTTAATATTTACAGGCGTCAAATTGCGGTAGAAACAATTAAAAGACTTATTGAAGACGGAAGAATCCATCCTGCAAGAATCGAGGAAGTTTATCAAAAGGTAGAGGAAGAATTTGAAGAGAAAGTAAAAAAAGAAGGCGAGGATATATTGGTTGATTTAGGACTTGTAAGTGCGGGGATTCATCCTGAAATAGTAAAACTTATAGGAAGGCTCAGATATAGAGCAAGTTACGGGCAAAATGCACTCGGGCATTCTTTGGAAGTTGCACATCTTGCAGGAATAATGGCCGCTGAAATGGGAGGAGATGAATTGATGGCAAAAAGAGCAGGGCTGCTTCACGATATAGGAAAAGCCTTGACGCATGATTTCGGCGGGGATCATGTAAATTTGGGATATGAAATATGCAAAAGATATAAAGAACCTGAGATCGTGCTTAATGCAATAAAAGCCCATCACGGACATGAAGAACCTACAAGTGTCGAAGCTGCGGCTGTTTGCACTGCTGATGCTCTCTCTGCCGCAAGGCCCGGAGCAAGAAGGGAGGTTTTGGAAGCTTTCTTAAAAAGAGTTAAATCTCTTGAAGAGATTGCAACTTCTTTTGAAGGCGTTATAAAAGCATATGCACTTAACGCCGGAAGAGAAATCAGAGTTATTGTAGAAGCGGATTTGATAAGTGATGACGAAGCTTATCTATTAAGCAGGGAAATTGCAAAAAAAATAGAAGAATGCGTGAGTTTTCCGGGCGAGATTAAAGTAAATGTCATAAGAGAAAAAAGAGCGATAAGTTTTGCACAGGCAAGCTAATTGAAAAGAGAGATGAGAAATGAGGAATGTGAAGTTCCAAGTTTCAAGTAATTCAGGAGGAGAGATGGAGATATTGGTTAAACCTTGCGGAGAGTTTCAGACAAATTGTTATATTATCGATAAAAAGATTATAATTGACCCTGGAATGGGAGCTTTTGAATTTGTAAAGGAAAATGTTGAAAAACCTTTGGCAATAATTAATACACACGGTCATTTTGATCATATATGGGATGATAAAAAGATAAAAGAATATTTTAATATCCCGATTTTTATTCATAAAAAAGACGCATTTTTTTTGGAAAATGATCCTTTTGGTTTTAATCCTCCGAAAATAAAACCGGATGTTTTAATTGAAGAGGGAGAATATAAAATAGGTGATTTTGATGTAAAAATAAGACATTTTCCGGGACATACTCCGGGAAGTATTACGGTTGAAATAGGTGAAAATATGTTTAGCGGCGATTTTGTATTCGAGGGTAGTATAGGGAGGGTGGATTTGCCTTATTCTAATGCTTTGCAAATGAAAAAATCCATTGAAAAGTTTTTAAAAATACCTTATGATAAGCGTGTTTTACCGGGGCATGGACCTGCAACTACAATAAAAAAAGCCCAGAAATTTTTGCCAATGTGGCTTGATTGTTTATAATTTAATTCCTGCTTTTTGTAAAGCCTTGTGAATATGGCTCATTTGAGTTGCTTTATCTTTGCACCAATCAGGCGCCAACAGATTTTTGCTTCCGGCCGTCATTCTTTGGATAGAAACATTTTCAGGCAACATTTTTATAGCTTTGATTAAGGTATCTATATAATCTTCTTCCGATATCGGAATAAACCTGCCTTTTTTATATTCTATTGCAAGTAAGGTATTATCGGTAACATACAAAGGATGAAATTTTATTGAATCGATATGCAAATCAATTGTATCTTTAACGCTTTTTAGCATATCTTCCTGCTTTTCTCCCGGAAGTCCGAATATTAAATGGGCACATACATTAAGCCCCAAATTTTTTGTTTTTTTAATAGTTTTTTGAACATTTGCAAAATCATGTCCTCTGTTTATTTTTTTTAATGTTTTATCATTTGAGCTTTGAATTCCGTATTCAATCCAAATTTCATATTTTTCACTTAAATTTTTTAGATATTGCAATGTTTTGTCTGTTATGCTATCTGTTCTTGTCCCGATACTAAGACCTATTACATTTGGTAAACTCAAAGCCGTTTCATAAAGAGTTTTGAGAGTATCGAAAGGAGCGTATGTATTTGTCCAGCTTTGAAAATATACAATATATTTTTTACTTTTATAAATTTTTTCATATGTTTCAGTGGTGTTAAAAAATTGATTTTTAAGAGCTTTTATCTGTTTTTTTAAAAGCGGGTTGGTTTTTGAATTTAAATTGAGAGTTAGTTTTTCTTTTTGAAAATTCGGAGAGAAACTCTCATTCTCACAAAATACACATCCTCCTCTTGCAATTTTTCCGTCAATATTGGGACAAGTAAATCCGGGAATTGAGATAGGAACTTTTTTTATGTTTGTTTTGAATTTGTTTCTTAAATATTTACCGAAAGTATATAGTTTATGCATTTACACCTCTTTTTGTGATTTTATAACAAAAAAGAGGAAAAAAGTCTATATTTTAAAATCTTTTACTTCGTTTTTCAATTTATTAACTACCGATTCTATTGCCGTTATGTTTCCATCTATTTCTTTTAAAATTTCAACCAACTGTTCGCTGTCTTTTGTAGATGTTTCTATTTGGTGAAGAATTGAAAACGAAGCGTCTTTAACAAGAGAAATATTTGAAGAAATTTCATTTGTTGCTTTTTGACTTCTTTCTGCTAATTTTCTAACTTCATCGGCAACAACCGCAAATCCTCTTCCGGCTTCCCCGGCTCTTGCCGCTTCAATGGCGGCATTAAGGGCAAGTAAGTTTGTCTGATCCGCTATATCTTTAATGAGTTCTATCATATTTTCGATAGAAGCGGTTGATTCTTCAAGAGAATTGGCTTTGTTTATGAGTTCTTGTTGGGAAGTTAAAAAATCATTTTGAGCCCAGTTTACCGATTTGTCAACATTTTCTTTGGTTTGAGCCGTTTTTTGATATATTTCGTTTGATGCGTCTATTATATTCGTAACGATTTCTTTTAAAGTAACTATTATATCGTTTATAGGTTTTTCCAACGGTTTAAGTTCTTTTGTATTGATTTGAATTAATTCTTTAAGGTCTTTTTGTTGGAGTTTTTCAAGCCTTTCGATAATAGGGTTTATTGCTTCTTGTAAATATCTTGTTTTTTGTTCAATTTCTTCTTTTGCATGTCTTAATATTACATATGTTCTTTGTAATTTTCCGTTTATAAAAATAGGAACTACATATACAAAAACCGGTATTTTTTTGTTTTGTTTGTTAATTATTTCGGCATAACCGTATCCCGCTTTTTTTTCTATCATATCGTATTTTTTGACAATTTTGCATACTTTACATTCTTTTGGATTAATAGGCCAGAGAACTTTCGGAGCTGTATCTACGTTTTTAAGCTCGTATTCGCTCCAACCGGTAAGTTCTTCAAATCTTTTGTTCCATTCCAAAAATTTTCTTTTTGGAGAGGTTGCAAAAATAGCAACCGGATATGTATATTTGTATGTTTGCCAATATTCAAACTCTCGTGTTAAAACATTAAGGAGGGTTTTTAATTTTTCTATTGTATCAGTGGAATTCAATTTATGTTTTTCTTCATCGCATAAACAAAATTTGTATTTTCTAATTTTATTTATATATTCATCTATAAAACTTAAATCAATTCTTTTTTCTTCTTTTTTATTTCCAAACAATGCCATTTTTTTTCCTTAAAGTATCGGATAATTACCGTCAAAACAAGCAAAACAGTAATTTTCTTTTTTGTCTTTTATCGCTTTAATTATACCATTTATCGAAAGATAAGCAAGAGAATCGGCTTCAATGTATTCGCATATTTTCTCTATACTCATTTTGCTTGCTATGAGCTCTTCTTTTGTAGGAGTATCAACTCCGTAATAACAAGGGTCTATGGTTGCGGGAGAAGCTATTCGCATGTGAACTTCTTTTGCTCCTGCTTCTCTTAACATTCTGACTATTCTTCTTGAAGTAGTGCCTCTGACAATTGAATCGTCAATTACCACAAGTTTTTTACCTTTTATTTTGTATTTGATTGGACTTAATTTCATTTTTACTTTCAAATCTCTTATTTCTTGGGTCGGTTCAATAAATGTTCTTCCTACATAATGATTTCTCATAATAGCCATTTCAAAAGGAATGCCGCTTTGTTGCGAATATCCCAAGGCCGCAGCAACTCCGCTATCCGGAACTGGAACAACCATATCGGCATTTACCGGAAGTTCTTTTGCCAATTCCTTTCCCATCTCTTTTCTCATATGATAAACATTTTTTCCGAAAACCTGACTATCGGGTCTTGCAAAATAGATATATTCGAAAATACACTGTTTAAGATTAGGCTCAAAAATCATTTCGCTTTTAATTTTGTTATGTTCAAAAATAACCATTTCTCCGGGCTTAATGTCTCTAATGAATTCGGCTCCCACCAGATCAAACGCACAAGTTTCACTAGCTACAATATATCCGCCGCTTTTTAATTTGCCGAGGCTCAAAGGCCTAAAACCAAAAGGATCTCTTATAGCAAACATTTTAGATCGGCTAAGAATAATTAACGAAAAAGCCCCTTTTATTTTTTTAACTGCATCTATAATTCTTTCTTTAAGGGTATTTTTGGTATAATCTTTCGCTATTAAATGGATAATATTTTCAGTATCCATATTTGTTTGAAAAATAGCCCCTTTTTTAGTCAATTCGTTTCTTATTTCTTTTGCGTTTACCAAATTGCCGTTATGAACTATCGAAATTTCTCCAAGCCCGTATCTTGCAAAAACAGGTTGAGCATCTAGTATAGAATCATTTCCCGCAGTCGAATATCTTGTATGACCTATTGCCATATCGCCTTTAAGTATTTTGAAATGTTCTTCTTTGAAAATTTGTGTAACAAGTCCTCTGTTTTTTAGAGTTTTAATATGCTTTCCATCAGAAGAACTAATTCCCGCAGCTTCTTGCCCTCTATGTTGCATTGAAAAAAGAGAATAAAAACAGAGTTTGCTTGCATTTTCGTTTCCGTATATTCCCACTACCGAGCACATTTATTTTTCCTTTAATAATTTTTCTACTTCCTTTAAGGAAATATTTAATCTTTTTGCTATTTCTTCTTTTTTTATTCCAATCTCATAAAAGGCAAGCACTTTTCCTTTTATTATTCCCACTTCAAGCCCTTGTTGGAGTCCTTGTTG
>JALVTJ010000067.1:0-10081 GCA_027036005.1 Nautiliaceae bacterium | reverse complement strand
CCTTGTTGGAGTCCTTGTTGAAGTCCTTGTTGGAGTCCTTGTTGGAGTCCTTGTTGGAGTCCTTGTTGGAGTCCTTGTTGGAGTCCTTGTTGGAGTCCTTGTTTTTTCCATTTTTCTAAAATAGTCATTTTATCCTCCTTTGGAGTTAGTATATCAAGTATCTTCTCTTCTTTTTCGTCTTTAAAAGCGCTTATATATTCAATAAGCAAAAAATAATCTTCTTTTGATATTTTACTAAAAAAATAAGATAGTTTTTGTAATTTCTCAATACTATCAAATATATGTTTCATTGTATAAATAGTTGCACACAAGAATAAATTTTTGCAAGTTAAAAGTTTTTTATCGTCAATTTCACTGGTGTTGAAAATTTTAAATTCAAAATTTAAATTGTAAGGGGTTTTTATGGAAAAAAGCTCGTTGAAATTCTGTTTTAATTTGAAATTTTGTTTTCCATGATAAAAAATAATCGGAATTATGGGAGTTAAATTTTCTTTTTCTTCTTGCCATATGGAAAGAGCATAATTTAAAACTTGAAAATAGACTGATTTGTCAGGATAAGATTTATGCTCGAAAACTATATAAATTTGAGCGTTTTTGTCTTTATATTTTGTTTTAAATGCAAGATCAAGAAAATATTTTTGATATTTTGTGTTTTTTTCTGTGGGAAGAGGAGTGATTGTTTGCAAATTAAGGTCTAAAAATTCGTTTAAAAAATCCCTTACCACTTCTTTTTTGCTAAATACAAGTTTAAAAAATTCATCATGAGGATTTGATTTATTATTCATTATAAGCCTAATGCGTCATTGATGGAATAAAGCCCTTTTTCCTGATTTACAAGCCATTTGGCAACTTTAATTGCTCCTCTTGCAAATGTTTCCCTGCTTGTAGCCGTGTGGTTAAGCTCTAAAAATTCGCCTTCATTATAAAATCCAACCGTATGTCTTCCTACGATATCTCCTCCTCTTAATGCAAACACTCCTATTTCATCTTTGCTTCTGGCTCCCACATGTCCGCTTCTTCCTGTAACCATAACGTCTTTAAGTTCAAGTCCTCTTGCTTTTGCGGCGGTTTCCGCAAGTGTTAAAGCTGTTCCGCTTGGCGCATCTACTTTATATCTGTGATGTTGTTCCACTATTTCTATATCAAAATCCCTTAATTTTTCACTAACCAAGTTTACAAGTTTATTTAGTATTGCTATACCCAAACTCATATTGGTGGCATATAAAACGGGCATTTTTTGAGAAGCTTGCAAAATTAAATTTTTCTGATGCTCGTTAAGCCCTGTTGTTGCAATTACCAAAGGTTTAGGATTATTTAGGGCTGCTTCAAGCAAGCTTTGAGTAGCAATAGGAGATGAAAAATCAATTGCTACATCACAATGTTTAAGCAACTCTTCGGCATCATTTGTAATAATTGTTTGTGGTGGAAATTCTATTGTCTGCTTACCTTGAAACATTACGGCCGCTATATTTTCATTTTGTTCTTTTAAAATTTTTACAAGTAACATTCCAACTCTTCCTGTTGCTCCTACAATTCCAAATTTCATAAATTCTCCTTTATTTGTGTATTCGTTATGTATTCGTTATTTGTATATTGGTATATTAGTTATTTGTGTATTTGTTATTGGTAAAATATATAATACACCATAAAAATTACCTATCCACTCATCCACTCATCTATCATTTCACTCATTTGCTCTCCAATTCATCTACCCATTTACAAGCATTAATTGCAGCGACCGCTCCGTCTCCCGCAGCGGCAACGACTTGTTTTATTGAATTTTCTCTTATATCTCCCGCTGTATAAAGCCCTTTAAGTGATGTTTGCATATTTAAATTTACTTTAATTTCACCCCATTCGTTAAGTTCGACCAAATCTTTGATAAGTTCGTTGTTAACTTTCATTCCAACAAAAACAAAAATTCCATCTACTTTGATTTCTTTTCCGGAAGATAGAATTATACCTTCTACAAATTGATTTCCGAATACTTTTTTAACCGTTTCATTATAAATTATTTCTATATTGGTAGCATTTAATACTTTTTGTTGTGTAAAAGGTGCTGCACGAAATTTATCTCTTCTATGTATTAAATAGACTTTATTTGCTATCTTGCTTAAATACAAAGCTTCTTCAAGCGCAGTATCTCCTCCTCCTATAACGGCTACGTTTTTCCCTCTGTAAAAGAAGCCATCGCACACCGCACAATAACTTACACCTTTTCCCGTATATTCAATTTCGCCTTCAAATCCAGCTTTTTTAGGAGTGGAACCGGTAGCTACAATTACTGCTTTTGTTTCATATTCGTTTTTGTATGTTTTAATTTTCCATTTTCCATTTTCCATTTTTAATTTTTTTGCTTCTTCACTTTTAATTTCGCATCCGAATTTTTTAGCCTGTTCGCTCCAACAAGCCATAAATTCAAGACCGCTTTTTATTTTACAAATTCCCGGATAATTTTCTATTTCACTGCTAAGCGTTATTTGCCCTCCCGGATTTAATTTCTCCAAAATCAACGTTTTTTTGCCTAGCCTGCTTGCATAAATACCTGCACTAAGTCCCGCCGGTCCGGCTCCTACAATAATAATATCATATTCCATTTTTGATCCTTTTTTTCACTTTTCATTTATTACTTCCAACGGGCTGTCTTGTTTGTATAAGCTCTTATGATATCTTTTTATTCTAACTACAACCGGAACTTCATAAATATTAAGATATTGTATCAATTTAATTATAGTATTTATTCCGGCGGTTGTATAGATAATTCCGGGATAATTTATTCTTTTTTGATAAATATCTATTGCTAAAATAGGATAATTTTTTGGAATTTTTTTTATAAGAGTTTTTAAATCGGACATTCTTGAACTGAAAATCAAAAGATAATATTCTTTTTTTTTAGGTTCAAAAATATCTGATTTGGAATAAAGAACAATTTTATTAAAATCTACAAATTTATATTCGCTGAATTTATATTTAAAATAAAAGAAAAAAGCGGCAATCATTAACGCTCCGAAAAAGGAGCTGAAAGTATAAAAAAATTTGTTTTTGAATATATTATTCTCCTAAAAGAGCTTTGATTTTTTCTTCATACATAGCTTTTGGAGCAGCTCCTATCATACTATCGGCAAGTTCTCCGTTTTTGAAGAAAAGCACGGTAGGTATGCTTCTTATTCCAAATTGAATTGCAAGTTCTTGTTGTTCGTCTGTATTTATTTTTCCGACAACTACACCTTTGTCTTTATATTCTTCGCTAAGCTCTTCAATAATAGGCGCAATCATTCTACAAGGTCCGCACCAAGGCGCCCAAAAATCCACTATTGCAACTTTTGCGTTTTTTACCGTATCTACGAAATTATCTTTTGTTAATTCCAATGCCATGTTTAAATCTCCTTCAAATTATTTTTCGTAATTATACATAAATTTTAATAATTATTCGTTAATAGATGCCGTTTTTTTAAATTTTAAAGATAAAACGATAAATCTTATGAATTGCCATATAATACATTTTCTTTTCCATCTCTCAAAACGAGTTGGATACATTCCGAATTTACTGTCATCATATGCCCTTTTTTCCCATTCTTTTATTTTTAATCCTATTTGAGGACTTTTTATTGCCATATTTTTCTCCTTTTTAATCAGGTATCAACCACCAAAAAGGTTTTGCCTGAGCTTTGTATAAAAATAGATAATGCATAAGCCATTTAAACCAGTGCCCCGCACTTCCAACTTCGCCTATCGTATATTTTATGTCTCTTCCAAAATCCAGATATTTTTTGAAATCCGGAATAGTAGGATAAACTGACATACTGCCTGCGATTCCTCTAAATCCATAATTAATTGAAACTACACAAATACTTGCAATTTCAGCCATGCTTGCTTTATGTTTAAATGTTGGTTTTCCTTCAAGTATCCATTCGGCGATATTTAGTGCCGTAGCGTGTGCCATTACCGCACTTGGCATACCAGTCCTTGGAGGAGCCGGTGTTAGGGGTCTGCCCGAAGCCGTTTTATTAGGCATTGATATAGGATGAGGAGGTGCAAATGCAATACCGATTGCAAATATATTGGGATATGTCGGGTTTTGAAGTTTTTTGGGCCACTCATCACCGCTCCATTCGTGATAAGGTTTTTTAGCGCTTTCATAATCTGCATCAACTATCATTAAACCGTTTGGTTTGAAAAGTTTATCAGTATAATTTTCTCCGTTTGGACCTATTGCTTTAATACCAACTCCGCTAAAAGGGGGAATTAACATTGCAAAATCATAATCCAGGTTTTTTTCTTCGCCTTCGTATGTTTCATAATAGATTTTCCCTTTTTCTATTTTATAAACGCTGGCTTTTGTTATCCAATCCACTCCGTATTCGCTAAACATTGATCGAATTATATTATTTGTATGAGATATATATCCGTTGTTTTTCACATATGCTCCGCCAAGCCCCAAATCTCCAAGAAACATTTCATTTGTTATATAAGTAACGTCGATATAATCCATTAAATCCAAATCGTAAATTTTAGATGCAACATTCATTGTATATTCAACAGCCGCTCCTTGACAAGTGCACCCTCCATGACCCAAGCCTATTACAACTTTTTGTTTTTGTCCTTTTTTTGCTTTTTCTATTACCTTTTTTAATTCTTCCCATGCGTGAGAGGCATGGTTATAACTACATATTGAAACAGTGTTACCAGTGTCGGGACCAAGCCCCGGAGTTGCTGAAAAATTTAGTTTTGGCCCCGTTGCATTTATCAAAAAATCATAATATACTTTTTCTTTTTGGCCTTTTTGATTTCTATTTACATATTCAATCATTACATAAGGTTTTTTTTCTCCTGCATCTCCTTCTGGATGAATAGAAAGAGCAAGGGATTGTTTATATTCAACACCTAACTTTTTATATACAGGAGCTAATTCAAAATATATCTGTTTCGCTTTCATATAGCCCGCACCCACCCATATGTTTGAGGGGACCCATTGGTATTTAGAGTTTGGTGAAATTACAATTATTTCCGCTTTATTACCGAGTTTTCTTTTTAAGTTTAAAACAGCGGTGTGACCAGAAATTCCAGCACCTAAAACTACAATTTTGGGTTTCATTTTTTAACCTTTTAAAATTTATTATTAATTATAACTTAAATAATACAAAAAAGAGAAAAATTATCTTAAATAAAAGAAAAATTATAATTCAATAAGAAAAAGTTATATAAGTTATATAATTATAATTTGTTTATGGAAAAATAGATAAGAATGTGGTTTTAAATTTTAAATGTTTGAAATATAAATAAAGAAAAAAGATTAAAAAAAGAAGAATAATAATGAGGTAAAATTAAAAAAGAGCGTAGAATTAATGTTCTACGCTGTCGTTGATGTTTCTAACATCGAATAACGAATCAAGTAAAGAATAAACGGCAATACCGACGCCTATACAACCTATGATAATCAAAATTTCCATTGTATGAGGTGCAATATATGCATAAGGTTTGAGTGAATCCAATCTATAAATACTTGTAGCCTCGTAACCTGTTCCAAATCTATTGGTAACTGGAACAATATTTCCTCCGAATGTAAAACTTACTCTCATAAAGAATGCACCGATTACCGCTGAAATTCCTCCTAAAAATATCCATCCTGGCTTTTTAGTGAAATATAAAATAAATGGAATAATGATTCCCAAAATTATCCATGTCCAATACATCCAGCTTATAGGACTTCCACTTAATAATAAATCAAAAAATTTAGGATCGACACTCATAAAATTAACTAGTTCGTATAATGCAACCAATACGGCCAATACTATACCTGTATTAGCTACGACTTTCATAAAATCACTAAAATAAGGTTTATTTCTAAGGCCCAAAAATCCAAATATAGCAGCTCCTCCTATTCCTGTTACTCCACCTGTAATTAAGAAATAAATCCAAAGTTGAGGTATATCAGTCCATAAATGTCTTGGAGTATTTAAGTTAAATAACAAACCTTGGATGAAAAATTCTCCCAAATCTATTAAAATACCGATAATTACTAACCATAAAGCAAGTTTTCTTGCCAAATCTCTTTTATTTGTAATAAGAAAATAAATTTCAATAAATGTAAAAGGAATGTATATTGTATATAACGGAAGCATTAACCACATACCGCTTTGAGGCTGAGGATTTAAAAACATCCAATAAATATGCAAAACGTTTGCCAAGTCCGTTGCGATGGAGACTAGTCCTCCGAAAACCATTGAAATACCGAATGTAATCAAAGCGGCTGCAACTTTTGGAGCTATTTTAAGATGAAAAAGCTCAGCTAATGCAGTTAAGAAAATAAGTGCACTACCTCCGTACAACAAATAAGTATACTGAACAACAAACAATCCCCAAGGTTCCGCCTTATTTACTTCTTCTATTTCGTGAAGATTAAAAATCTGATCTTTAATTGCTTCTGCTGCCATTTTAATATGATCAGCTCCTCCGCTGTTAATCAAATTTATAATACTTCTTGTATTTACAAAATCATGTGCCCATCTTAACATCATAATTTCATACCAGCCTATAAGTCCTATTGCAAGAAGAATATAAGCTATAATCATAGTTTTATTGAAAAACAATTCAAAAAAACCGACTTTTTTAATATTAATTCCGCAGCATTGAATATATTTATCCATTTTAGCTCCTTACGCTTTTTTCCACTCAGGCTTTTTAGCCTCAGCCTCAGCTTCATATTTAGCATTAATTTCGTTCCATGTATGATATTTAATTCCTTCACCGATCATTCTTCTTGCTAAATCTTCATTTTCAGGAACCAAATAAAAAAGTTTAGGCATAGTGCCTTCGTTTTCTTTTAAAACGAAAAATTTTCTTTTTTTGAGAAGTTGAACGATGTCTGAACTTTCATCTTCCAAATCACCGAAAGTTCTGACTTTGGTAGGACAAGTTGCACTACAAGCCGTTGTCCCGAACTCTTGAATTCTTCCATCACAAAACGTGCATTTATCAACTGCATGTTTTGTTTCATCGACAAATCTTGCTCCGTAAGGACAAGCTTCCATACAACCTTTACATACAATACACATATTAGGATCTACTTTAACAATTCCACCTTCTGCATAATGACTGGCCCCTGTCGGACAAACTGTAACACAAGGAGCTTCTTCGCAGTGGTTGCACTGGCTCGGGTAAAAATTTAAAAAAGTATCAGCAAGAGTTGTTCCGCCTTCTACAATTCCTACCCATATTCTTTGCTTATCGGCTCCAAGCATTACTCCGTTTTCGTCTTTACATGCAACTTCGCATGCTCTACAATCTATACAGTTTTGAAATTCAAGTGCCATTGCATAGTTTGCCATTTTTTACACCTTTCTTATTTTTACTATGGTTTCATGCATACTTGCAGCTCCTATAATAGGCTCGATTGCATTATCACAAATAATAGCTTGTGAAATACCGTTTTTATAGCCGAGTGTTTGCATAGGATTTTGCGCGCCAAAACCGGTAGCAATAAATAATGTGTCTTTTCTTATTCTTTTTGTAGGATAAACTTTTCCTTTTTCGCTAATTCCTTGATAATTGACAAGTTCGACTTCGTCTTTATATTTAAGACCCAATTCTTTTGCCAATTCGTCATTTATCCATATGTAATTGTAATTCATCAAATCCAAAAGCAGATAGTTATTTGTATGCATACTTTGAGTGAAATAAGCGTGTCTTCCGAACACTATTCTTGCTTCGTGTTTTGAAGCGTCTGGTTCTCTGTATAAAGAATTTCTCCAAATAGGGAATGCTTTTAATTTTTCGAATTTACCGGTAATTGGATTTTTAAATGATTTACCTTCAAGATTTTTAAGTGCTACTTTTATATATTTTCCTTTTTTAGGAACAATATAAAAATCTTTTGGAAGTGTTGAATATTTCTTCCATACTTCGTAAATCAAATCATGTTTATTGTGGTCGTCTTTTTTATAAATTTTGTATTTTTCATCAAATAATCCTGATTTAACTGCTTTTTCCATTCCCGGCCAATAAACTCCCCACTCATCTGCCACTTTTGCAGCTTCTTTCCCGTAAAGTTCACTCATTACTTCTTTATTAAATTCATCCGGAGTTTTTTCAAATCCTGCTAAAAAGTTAAATGTTTCAATACCCAAATTATCATCACTTGCATCTTCCAAAATCGCTTTAATTAATTTAGGATCTTTATAGTCTTGTTTTAATTTTTTCACATCTATTTTAAAATCATCCGTAAGATATTTTGCTAAATCGAAATCTTTTGGCAATTCGACATCAAATCCGCCTTCGCCCCATGTATATTTGAATGTAATAGCTGCAAGTGGTTTTTGAATTCTTTTTGCAAGCTCTTTGCATATGTCATACATATATCTTGCTTCGCCTCTTGCTTCGGAAGCTTTATGTCTCCAAGCTATAAAAGGTTCTTTTGTATTAAATCCTTTGACAAGCGATTCTCTTTCAAGATATGTTTGATCAGGTAAAATTACATCTGCATAAAGAGCGGTATCGGTAGGTAAAATATCGATACATACAACCAAATCCATAGTTTTATACATTTCTGCCGTTTTTTCATATTCAGGAACAGATTGCATAGGGTTTTGTTTGTATTCGAACATAACCCTTACAGGGTATTCGTTTGGTCCTAATCCCTTATAATTTCCGTTTTCATCAGGTCTTGGTCTTCCGGCTGCTATCCATTTTTTATTAATTTCTAAAACTTTGTCTCTAAATACTGGCCATGAACCTTTTGTAGGATTGATTAGAGGATATTCTCCTTTTTTAACTGTTGCGATATCTATCCTTGTTTTTGCTCTGTCATAAATAGGATAATCTTCGTATTCGTAGCTTTCAAGTTTCAGTTTTCTTCCGAGTAATATACCTCCTGGTCTGTTTACGCATCCGTGGATTGAATTGAATATTGCCTGAGCTCGTCTGAATTCGAAATCTTGAAAATACCATGTTGATTTTCTACTTCTATAACAGTTTGCAGCACCTTTGTATTTTTCAGCTGCATCTGAAAATTCTTTTGTAAGTCTTTTAATTGTGCTTGCAGGAATTTCCGTTATTTTTTCAGCCCATTCAGGCGTATATTTAGCTCCTTCTCCTGTTGTAAAGAATTCTTCAAGTTCTTTTATTCCTTCAACATATTTATTAATATAATCCTGTTTATAAGGAGTTTTGTGATAGCCTTTGTTTATTGTTTCGTGTATCATAGCAAGCATTAAAGCAAGATCCGTTCCCGGTTTAATAGCGATAAATTCGTCTGCATGAGCAGAAGTGTTTGTATATCTCACATCAATGTAAACAAATTTTTCAAGGCCTCTTCCGTGTGTAACTCTAAATAAATCCAACGTATCGGGCGTTACGATACCTTCAGCTCTGTTGGCTCCCATTGTTAAGAGATATTTGCAATTCATAAAATCAGCCTGTCCCCAGCTGCCAAATGTTAGAGAGTTTCCAAGAAAAGAAGGTGCAAAACATGTGGTAAAGTGATCAACAAAATTCGAAGAGCCGATTGCATTCATTAAATTCATAAAAAACGGCTCATCAAACGTTCCCGAAGTTGCTCCCGCACCGTAACCGACAGTTGAGCGATTGTCTTTTTCTTCATCTATGATTTTGATTAATTTTTTTGCAATATAATCAAGCGCTTCATCCCAGCTTGCTTCTCTGAATTTACCTTCTCCTTTTTCTCCCACTCTGATTAAAGGTTTGGTTATTCTATCTGGGTCATATTTAGAAGCCATTCCAGCATTTCCTCTTGCACACATAAAGTTTCTGCTTTTTGGATAAAGAGGGTTAGGGTCTAATTTGGTTATTTCTCCATCTACATTTCTGGCTACTATTCCGCACATATTAACGCACATTCCGCAAACACCTGGAATGTATTTTGCGTTTTTAATCTCATCTTCTTTTTTTTCTTTGGCGTTTTCGGCTTCGCTATATGCACTAAGCCCAAAAGCGGATGTTGATACCAAAGAAACGCCGGCAGCCGCGGCTGCGGAACTTTTTAGAAAATTCCTTCTTTTTAGGTCTACGATTTTAGACATCTACGCTCCTTTTTTAATTTTACCTCATTATTATATGAAAAAAA
>JALVTJ010000066.1 GCA_027036005.1 Nautiliaceae bacterium | reverse complement strand
TAATGCAAAAATCATTTACACTTATAGAACTTATCTTTGTAATAGTAATAATCGGTCTTTTGGCCGTTATTGCTATTCCTAAATTTACTCATTTAACTACTCATGCAAAAGAAGCTTCTATTAAAACCATTGTCAATTCCGTGGATGAATCGATAGAAAACATTCATTCCAAATGGCTTGTAAATGAAGATTTTGTTTGGGATCCCAATGGAGATGGCAAAAGCGATTTAAATTCAAACGGATATCCCGATGAATTAGATAGTGGAGCGGGAGAGAAAGAACTTTTTAAATATGTTTTGAAAGTTCCTGTTAATGCTTGCGCTTCTTCAAGCAGTATAAATTGCTGGAATGAATATGAAAACGGAAAATATGAATATATATTTAATGCCGATAAAAAATTAAGAGTTGAATATAATGCAACAGATGGGCTTTTAGAGTGTATTGACGGAATAAATGTTGATCAAACCGAATGCGAAAATATTATTTATTAGGTAGAGTAATAATAAATCCTTTTTCTTTATCATAAAGCTCAATTTTTCCTTTATGTTTTTTTATTATTTCTTTACTAAGTGCCAATCCCAGACCGTTTCCTTTTGTTTTTGTGGATTTAAAAGCTTCAAAAAGTATATTCTTATCTTCAAAATTTTTTCCATTATCCGTTATTATAAAAATATGGCTGTTATTTTTTAACCAATAATCTATTTTAATAATTCCATTTTCTTTTTCATTCTCTTCAATAGCATCTATCGCATTGAAAATTAGATTTTGAAAAACAAGCAATATCAAGTCATAATCCGCATATATTGTAATGTTTTCATTTGGAAAAACAAATTCTATTTTTTTACTGAATGAATAATATTTAATCGCTTTTTTCAAATCATCCGCCAAATCTTGGAAATTAAAATCCTTTTTTTGAAGTTTTATTCCCCTGCTAAAAAGCAAAGTTGATTTTATAATCCTCTCAACCCTGAAAAGTGCGCTTTTTATTTCTTGTATAATTTCGGATTGGTTACATTTTTTGTTGAGAATTGATAAAAGAATTGAAATTGAGCCGATTGGATTTCTTATTTCATGTGCCAAATGTGCGGCCATTTGTCCCATAGCTATTAGTCTTTCATTTCTTTTTTGTTTTGTAATGTCTGTGGCAGAGATTATTTTTTTGTCTTTAATATTTGATGATTGAACTAAAAAAAATCTGTTTTTATATTCTATTTCTCCTGTTTTCGGAATAAAATCAAATTCATCCGCTTTTGAATTTTTAATTATAATTTCTCCGTTTTTATCGATTACCCATAACGCCTGAGGCAAGAATTCAATTACTCCATTTAATATGTTTTTCAGTTCTATAAATTCATTTTCTATTTTGTATGTTTGATTTATAAGGGTTTCCAAGTTTTCAAGAAGTTCTTTTTGATTTTTGGGTAGCTGCATTAAAAACCTTTGATATAATATTATTTAAAATTATATTATATCAAAGGAAAAAGTATGAAATACAAATATAATAATTTTTATGAAATGATAGAAGAAAATGCAAAAAAATATAAAAACAAACCCGCTTATTTTATAGATAATAGAAAAATTACTTGGGAAAGGTTCAAGAAAAAAGTCGATACTTTCTCACGTGCACTTCATCTGCTCGGTGTAAAAAAGGGGGATAAAATTCCTTTGCTTGTTACCAATTCTTTGGAATTTATTGTTGCAATGCAAGGCATCCAAAAAATAGGTGCTGTGGCGGTTCCTATTAATACATTTTTGAAAGAAGACGAAATAACTTTTATATTAAATGATATTGAAGCCGATATGCTTATAGCATCAAGTAAGCTCAAAAACAATATAAAAAATATTCGAAAAAAGACGTCAGTTAAAAAAATAATATGGGAAGGTGAAATTGATAAGGTTGATGAAAATAATATTTCATTTAAAGAAATTTTAAGTAATTTTGAATCTCATGAGGTAATTAACACTCCCAAACTCAATGATTTGGCTTTTATTATTTATACTTCTGGAACAACTGGTAAGCCCAAAGGTGCAATGCTAAGTTATAGAAATATTTTTTCAAACATATTGGGAATAAACGAACTTATAAAAATTACAAATAAAGACAGATTTATAGCCTATCTTCCTATGTTTCATTCATTTACAATGACAGTTAATTTGCTTATGCCTATGTATAGTGCTTCACCTGTTGTTATAATAAAATCTATTATGCCTTTTAGTAACATAATAAAACAGACTTTACTTAAAAGGGTAACGATTTTTACAGGTGTTCCCGATGTCTTTTCGGCTTTATCGCGCGCAAAACTTCCTTTTTATTTTCACTGGTTTAATAAAATCCGATTTTTTGTATCGGGTGCGGCTCCATTGCCCGGGGAAGTTTTAAAAAGATTTCAATCAAAATTCAAAAAAGCCAAACTACTTGAAGGATACGGCCTTAGCGAAACATCCCCCGTTGTTGCTGTAAACAGGCCTAAAAACCAAAAAATAAGTTCTGTCGGTCCTGCAATTCCGGGGGTTGAAGTAAAAATTGTAAACGATGAGCTTGTAGAAGTTCCGATTGGTGAAGCGGGAGAGATTATAGTTAAAGGCGATAATGTAATGAAAGGGTATTACAAAAGAGAAGATGCTACAAATGAAACAATTATAAACGGATGGTTATTAACCGGTGATATAGGAAAAATAGATGAAGAAGGATATATTTATATTTTGGATAGAAAAAAAGATTTGATTATAAGTAAAGGGGTAAATATATATCCAAGAGAAATCGAAGAAGTATGTTTAAAATTCCCTGGAATTAAAGAGTGCGCCGTAGTAGGTAAAAAGGATGAAAATGCAGGAGAAATTCCGATTGCTTTTGTTGAGCTTGAAGATGGCGAGGATGCAGACGAATTTAAACTTAAAAAATTTTTAAAAGATCATTTGGCAAATTATAAACTTCCAAAACATATTTATTTTGTCGAAAACTTGCCTAAAAACGCTACGGGTAAAGTGCTAAAAAGAAAATTAAGAGAAAATCTTAATGAATGGATAAATGGATGAATGTAGGGAAGAGAAATGAGAGATGAGAGATGAGGGAAGGGGGGTCGAGTTTTAAGTTTTTAGTTTTGAATTTCAAATTTAACAATCAGCACTAAAACTAAACATTTTATACCTCTAATACTTTTAATACTTCTAAAATCTCTAATACTTTCTAAACCAATCCACAAAATAAATATGACATCGTTTTGTATGGAAAAGATAAAGAAAAGACGAGGAAAAGATAAGGAAAAGAAATGGAAGAGATAAGGAAAAAATAAGAAATGTAAGGTTTTTAATGGGTTTTGGTATAACAAATTAACTAAAAACTCAACACTTAGCACTCAACACTAAACATTTATATCCCTAACCTTTAATACTTTTAAAACCTATAAAACCCCTTAAACCTCTAATACTTTCTAAAACAATACACCAATACACCAATACACCAATACACCAATACACCAATACACCAATACACCAATACACCAATACACCAATACACCAATACACCAATACACCAATACACCAATACACCAATACACCAATACACCAATACA
>JALVTJ010000065.1 GCA_027036005.1 Nautiliaceae bacterium | reverse complement strand
ATATGAAAAAAGCCGTAGTGATTTTAAGCGGCGGTATGGATTCATCCACAGCGTTGTTTATTGCCAAAGAGCAGGGCTATGATATAATACCCCTTCATTTCAATTATGGACAGAGAACGGAAAAAAAAGAACTTGAATGTTTTAACGCTATATGCGATTATTTGGATTTGAAAAACAGATATGTAATAGATATTCCTTTTTTTAAGCAAATAGGCGCAAGTGCTTTGGTTGACGAAAATCTTGAAGTCCCAACAGATGGAATAAAACCGGGTATTCCCATAACATACGTTCCGTTTAGAAACGGTATTTTTCTCTCAATTGCAGCGGCAATAGCGGAAAAAGAAAGCGCTGAGGCTATTTTTATAGGCGTAGTTGAAGAAGATAGTAGCGGGTATCCTGATTGCAGGGAGGAATTTATAAAAAATATGCAAAATGCAATAAATTCAGGTACCAAACCAGAAACAAACATTGAGATTAAAACGCCGCTTATTCATCTTAAAAAAGAGGATATTGTCAAAAAAGCACTTGAAGTTGGTGTTCCTTTGAAATATACTTGGAGTTGTTATAAAAATGAAGATATAGCTTGCGGGGTTTGTGATAGTTGCAGATTAAGGCTTAAAGGATTTGAAAAAGCAGGGATAAAAGATCCGATAAAATATAAAGAGTAAGAATATTATGTTAAATTATGTTTAATGTTTTTTTTCTTTTTCTAAATCATAAAAAATTTTATTTGTTAAGTATTTTATTTAAGCGTAATTATTTGAAAGGAAATAGATGGAATATAGGTATATTGGAAAATCAGGGCTAAGGGTAAGCGTCATATGTCTTGGGACAATGACATTCGGCAGCACTACTGATAAAAAAGAAGCGTTTAAAATATTGGATAAAGCATATGATATCGGAATTAATTTTTTTGATACTGCAGAACTTTATCCTGTGCCGCCTGAGGCTAAATATGCAGGAGTTACCGAAAAGATAGTAGGTGAGTGGCTCAAAACAAAACCAAGAGAGAGTATAATTTTGGCTAGCAAAGTAGCAGGAGCGGCAAGCGGATGGTTTGTGCCTCCGATTCGTTATGGTCTTACAGCAATGGATAGGTTTCATATAAAAAAAGCCATTGAGGGTTCTCTAAAAAGGCTTAACACGGATTATATCGATTTGTATCAGCAGCACTGGCCGGACACAATCGTTCCCATAGAAGAGACAATGAAAGCGTTTGACGAGCTTATTAAAGAAGGAAAAGTGCGATATATAGGAACTTCTAACGACACTGCTTATGGGCTTACAAAAGCCAATACGATTGCAAAATATGAAAAACTTGCAAGATTTGAAAGTATTCAGAATAATTTTAGCGTTCTTAATCCAAGGTTTTTTGACGAGCTTGAATATGTCTGCAAAAAAGAGCAAGTTTCACTTCTTCCATATTCTCCAATAGCCGGGGGAATTTTAAGCGGTAAATACAATACTTCAAATCCCCCAAAAGACGCAAGATTTATGTTTTATATGAATTATCCAAACAAAAGAGTTAAAAATCACGCAAAAAGATTTTATAATGAAAAAACACTAAAAGCTACCGAAATGTTTTTGGAGATTTCAAAAAAACATAATATCCACCCTGTAACATTAGCGGTAGCCTATTCGAAACATTTTGATTTTGTGGCTTCAACGATTATAGGTGCGAGAAAACTAGAACAGCTCAAACCATCTTTAAATGCAGCCGAAATAAAATTAAATAGAGAGATTTTAAAAGATATTAAAAAAATTCAGGAGAAAATCCCTTATCCAATGGGTTAAATATAGATTTTCTCTTTCATTTCAACAATATGGGCTTTTTTATCCATTATATTTTTTATAACGGATTTGAAAATAACTTGTTTGTCATATTCTCCGTGTATTAAAAATATTCTATCTAGTTTATTAAATTCTTGCATCCATGAAATAAGTTCTTTTTGATCTGCGTGTGCAGAAAATCCGTTTATTGTTACGATTTTTGATTTGACAATTATATCTTCATGGTAAATTCTAATATATTTTTCACCTTCGATTATTTTTCTGCCGAGTGTCCCCTTAGCTTGATATCCTACAAAAAGAACAGTATTTCTCGGATTCCAAATTCTGTGTTTGAAATGATGTAAAATCCTGCCTCCCGTGCACATTCCGCTTCCGGCTATAATAACGCAGCCTCTTTCGATATCATTTATTTTTTTGGATTCTTCTACATCTTTGACTAATTTCAATTGAGGAAATTCAAAAGGATGATTTTTAAATTTTTGGCAGTGTTTACTAAGCAGTTCAGACCATTTTTTATAAACATTTGTAACTTTTTTCGCCATAGGCGAATCAAGAAAAACTTTTGCATCTTTTGGAAGAGAACCTTCTTCGCTCATCTCTTTAAGCAGACACAGTATTTGTTGCGCTCTTTCAATTGCAAATGTCGGAATTATTACATTACCGCCATTTAGAAGAGTGTCAATTATTGTTTTTTTAAATTCGACTTTGCTATCTTCAAAACTTTTATGATTTCTATCTCCATATGTGCTTTCAATAAAAAGAGCATCCGCATATGTTGGTTTTTGTGGTTTTGGAAGTATTTCATTGTCCATATTTCCCAAATCTCCGCTAAAAATTACTCTTTTTGGAAGATTAAACTCATCAAAATCAAGCTCTACAAAACAGCTGCCCAAAATATGCCCGGCATCTTTAAATGTCGCTTTTATTCCTTTTGCTACTTTTATTGTTTTATTGTATTCAATAGGAATTTTTTTCATTTTTTTGAATATATCTTTGACATCGTCTCTTGTATAAAGAGGTTTTCTTATTAAATGTTCTTTGCCTTTTCTTTGGGCTTTTTTATATTTTGTTTCATATTCTTCTTCTTGAAGTTTAGCGCTATCCATTAACACCACTTTTGCAATGTCAAATGTAGCCGGATGTGCGTAAACTTTTCCTTTGAATCCGTATTTGTAAATAAGAGGTATTCTTCCCACATGGTCCAAATGACCGTGTGTAATAATAAGGCTTTCTATTTCTCTTGGATCAAATCCTAAGGGCTCAAAATTAAGATGTTCGTTAATTCCCTGAAACATCCCAGAATCAACAAGAATTTTTGTTGTCCCAGTATCAACCAAATGCATTGAGCCAGTAACTATTTTTGCAGCACCAAAACTTTGTTCGTAAGCCTGTTTCATAAAATCTCCTTTAAATATAAGCTAAAATCAAATTGATAACACCGAAAACAATTAACCATACGGTAGAAATTATACATCTTTTTTTGGAAAAAAAGTAGCTATAACCGGCTTTTAAAAAATTATTGCTTGCCGTTGCTATAAAAATAAGTTTTGCTATTAAAGAAATGGTAATTGTAAATTTTCCTGTAAGAAGTGAAAGAATAAAAGGGTCAATATCGGTAAAACCGATTATAAAAGATAAAATTTCAAGTCCCAAATTCCCAAAATGTGCATGAATAAATTTGGTAATAACAATCATTGCAATAAATAAAAATGCAAATAAAAATGCTGTTTTAAGTTCAAGTGGATTGTTATCGACATAATCGCTTTTTTGAGTTGTTAAATCTTTTTTTAAATAAAATATTGAAATTAAAATTCCAAAGATTCCCAAAACAATATATGGGATAAGAATTTTTGTAGCAACTTGATGATTAAAAATATAAGCAATGATTATAAGTCTGAAATACATTATAGCTGTTGCTCCGATAATACCGGCCGTAATAGAATTAAGGCAATTAACAGAAGCTTTTGAAGCAAGGACGACTGTTGTGGCGGTGGATGAATAAGCTCCGCCTGCAAGTCCTGTTAAAAAATAACCTTTATTTGAAAAAACATATTTTTGCAAAATATAACCGATATAACTGATTGCGGAAATTACCACTACAATAAGCCAAATTTTAAAAGGACTTAGTTCAATATAAGAAAGTTTTGTTTTAGGCAAAAGAGGTAATATTACAGCTGAGAGTAAAACCATTTTGGCAAATGTTTCTATTTCGTTTAAATTAATTTTTTGAGTGATTTTAGGATAAAATTTTTTTACATTAAGTCCAAAAATAAGTATTACAAAAATTAATGCTATAAACCACAAAGGCTTAATTATGCTAAGTGGTCCGAATGTATAAGTAATTGAAATTGCAAGAAATGTTACAATGCTTGCCTTGTTTTCTTTTAATTTAAAATAATAAAAAAGAAGAAAAAAAAGAGTTAAAGAAAAAAACCCCAATATATAAAAATAAATGTTTATTTTAAAAAAAACAAATCCTAAAATTCCAGTAAAAGTAAACGTTCTGATACTTCCAAACTCAAAGCGGGAGTGAAAATACTCCCTGTAACTTTTAACTTCAAGACCTATTAAAAATGAAAAGACAACAGTTACTAAAAAAGAAACTAATTCTTTGTCTATAATAATCATATTACGTCAATTCCTTCTTTTTTTCTGTAATATTTAATAACTGCTCTTTTTACAATATCGTTAAATACAAACCATACTACTGTATATACGAATAAGAAAATACCCCATTTCCAACCGATAGGAGTAATAAGACCAAATCCGTATACACCTAAAATAAGTCCAAGGAATGCTGTTCCTAAAAGTGCTGCTAATAATGTTTTACTAGGCCAAGGTTTTTTGAAAAACCAATCAGTTGTTCTTGTGTTGAATATTGTCCAATGTCCTGCCATTACAAGTTTTGTAAAGAAAGCACTTTGAACAAATGCAAGCCATGTTTTATAATCGTGAATATCAACCCATTTAGGAATTGCTGGAGTAAATGGATTTACTGGATGATGATATACATAAACCATTGTAATATAAAAGATTGTAAATGAGCTTAAAACCCCAGCAACACCAAGCCAGCTGGATAATACCAGCATCTCTTTCATATCCCATCTTACCGGTTTTTTCGCTATTTTTGTTTTATCATAAGCTATTGATATAATAGGAATATCATTAAGTAATGCTAAAAGAATAATCATTAAAGCTGTCAATGGGTAAAAATTAAAAATAACTATTGATAATGTCATAAACAAAATAAGCCTGATAGTTTCTGCGATTCTATAAATTGTATAACTTTTCATTCTCTCAAAAGTAATTCTGGCTTCTTTTATAGCATCAACTATTACTCTAAGTCCAGGAGCCATTAAGATAATGTCGGCTGCTGCTCTTGCTGCATCTGTTGCACCGCTTACTGCAATACCTGTATCTGCTTTACGTAGAGCTGGAGCGTCATTTACGCCGTCTCCTGTCATACCTACAATATGGTCTGCTTTTTGTAGTTCATCAACAATAAAATATTTATCTTCCGGAAAAACTTCGGCAAATCCGTTTGCTTCTTCTATTATTTTAACGATTTCACTTTCGTGTCTTTTTACAACACCTCTTTTTAGTTTTTTTCCGATTTCATCTTGAACAATTTTTACTATTGCATTCGTTTTTTTCTTAATGTCTTCATCACTTAAATTCATTGTTTTAAATAATGCTTTGCTTATAACTTCGGCTAAAACAATATATTCGTCATATGTTTCGTTTTTAAGCTCTTTAATTGAATATATGTTTTCTCCAATACCTAAGATTTTAGCAATATATTTTGCAACGGCTACATTGTCTCCTGTAACCATTTTAACTTCAACACCTTTATCATGTGCTTCTTTAATTGCCTCTTTGCTATCTTCTCTCGGAGGATCAAACAAAGGAATAAGTCCTAAGAATGTAAATTTGTCTTCACCTTCTTTTTTATATGCAACACCCAAGGTTCTAAATCCATCCTGGGCAAATTCTTCTACTTTTTTATAAACTTTTTGTTTTTCTTCGTCTGTCAGATTTGACATTTCTATAATTACCTGAGGAGCTCCTTTTGTAGCAACTATTTTTTCTCCATTTAATTCTCCGTATGCTTCTGTTCTTTTAATTACGGGATCAAATGGAACAAATTTATCAAGTTTAAACTGTGGGATTTGTAAATTGTTTTTATCAGCCCATTCAAAAATAGGTTTTTCAATAGGGTCATTGTTTTCTTTTTTTGAAGCTAATATTGCATATAAAAACATTTCCTCTGGTTTACATTTAAATGTAAAAGGTTCACCGACAGTCATTTTGTTTTGTGTGAGTGTTCCAGTTTTATCAGAACACAAAATATCCATTCCCGCTAACTCTTCCATTGCTGCAAGACGGCTTACAATTGCTTGTTTTTTAGCTAAATTAAGTGCTCCAACGGCCATTACTACAGTTAAAACGGTAGGTAACGCCACAGGAATAGCTGCAACGGTTAAAATAAGTGAAAATTCTAAGAGTTCAAATATATTTTCATGTCTTTTTACTCCGTAAAAAATAATAATAGCAACTAAAACAACAGTAACTATAATTAAGAAATTACCGACATCAATAACCATTTTTTGGAAATGACTTCGCTGATTAGCTTCTGCTTTTGCAACCAGCTTAACTGTTTTTCCAAAATATGTATTAAGACCGGTTCCAACTGCAATGCCAATCATTTCACCTTGTTTTACAATTGAATTTGAATAAACAATATCTTCCGGCTTTTTGGTTACAGGCAAGCTTTCACCTGTGAGGGCTGACTGGTCAACAGATAAGAAATCACCGCCTCCGATTAATTTCATATCAGCCGGGATAATATCTCCAATTTTTATTTTTACAATATCTCCCGGGACTATCTCTTTTGCCAATATTTCTATCCATTTGCCATCTCTAAGAACTAATGCTTTTTTTGCAAGTTTCTTTTTGAGCGCCTCAATGGCGTTAAGTGCTTTATGTTCTTGATAAAAATCAAGCCCTGCATTAACAAAAAGCATAATCAAAATAATTACAAAATCTTCCCAGTGTCTTACGGCTGCGCTTAATATTGCAGCAATTTCTATCATCCATGGAATAGGTCCCCAAAATCTTCTAAAAATTCTATGCCACAGAGGCTCTTTATATTCCGGTATTTCATTAAATCCATATTTTTTTAGTCTCTCTTTTGCTTCATTAGTGCTTAGACCTTTGTTAATATCTGTATTAAGTTCGGCAGCAACTTTTTCTACCGGTATGTTTTTATAATCTTCCGTTTTCATTTAAACCTCCTTAAAACCCTGTCGATTCCTTCGGAAAAAGTAGGGTGAGGAAAAGTTACTTTTTCGAATGTTTCAATATCAATCTCGCTCTCAATAGCTGTTGCAACAATTCCAACTATTTCTTCGGCATAAGGTGAAAATATATCGGCTCCAATTATAAATCCTTCATCATCGGCATAAAGGGTTATTTCTCCATCTTCAGCGTAAGGGATAGCCGCTCTAATTCCAAGATGTTTAATAGGAAAAGTGGCGGAATTTGGAGAAGTTATTCCAATATTAGCATAACTTAAAGGTATGGAATAGATAAATTTCGGTATATTATCAAGATTTAAAATTTTTTCTTTTCCCAAAATAAAATCGCTCACATTTAAAGCCTGGGCCCTTGCGGCATGTGCTAACATAAGTTTGCCATTACAATCACCTATTGCAAAAATATTAGACAGGCTTGTTTGGAAATATTCATTTGTATCTATTCCTTTTGAGATATTTATTTTATCAGTTGCCACAACATCGGTATTAGGAATTCTGCCGGTTGCTACTAAAAGCATTTCGGTTTCAATTTTGCCGTTTGTAGTTTCGATTTTAACTTTTTTATCTGTTTTTGCAGAATTTATCGAAGTGTTCGGTATTAAATTTACACCGTTATTTTTAAGTAGTATTTGGATTTTTTTGTCGATATCTTCCGGAAATTTACGTGATAAATTTTGATGTCTGAATATAAGGTTTGTTTTAACGCCGTTTATTGCAAAAAAAGATGCAAATTCTACTCCTATGGCACCGCTTCCGTAAATTGTTATTTCTTTTGGAAAATTTTTTAATTTTATAGCTTCGTGCGAAGTAATTATTTTTTTGTGATCTACTTCAATTCCTTTTGGAATTCTCGGATGAGAACCGGTTCCTATAATGATATATTTTGCTTGTATTATTTTGTCATTTACTTGAACTTTATATTGATCGATAACCTTTGCCTCTCCTTCTATTAATTCGACTTTGCTTGCCAAAATTTGAGATTTTACCCCGTTTCTTGAAGCTGTGATTGATGAATCGATAATTTCTTGAAGCTTATTTAAATTTATCTTTTTTTCACCTTCAAAGCATTCTTCTTTTGTTTCAAACAGTGCTTTTGTTCTATGGAGTAGATTTTTTGAAGGAATACAACCTTCATTTAGACATACTCCGCCTAAATGATTTAAATTTTTTTCTATTAAAGCCACTTTTTTTCCAGCTTTAGCTAAAACAATTGCGGCGGAGTAATTAAGCCCGCCTCCTATACATATTACATCATACATTTTTATTCTCCATTTCAGCTATTGCCTTTATGGTTTTTAAGACGCTATCTGGATTTAAACTCATACTTTCAATTCCAATTTCGACTAAAAATTCCGCAAATTCAGGATAGTCGCTCGGAGCTTGACCGCAAAGGCCATTATATTTGCCGTTTCTTTTAGCACCTTCAATTGCCATTTTAACCATTGTTTTTACACCTTCGTCTCTTTCATCATAATCAAATGCAACTATTTGAGAATCGCGATCAACTCCGAGTGTTAGTTGGGTTAAATCATTTGTTCCTATACTTATTCCGTCATAAATTTCAAGGAATTTATCTATTTGAATAACATTGTTTGGTATTTCGCACATTACATATGTTGTTACGTCTAGTCCGAATTCTTTCATGGTTTCTTTAACTCTTCTTCCTTCTTCAACTCTTCTGCAAAATGGAATCATTAAGACGATATTATCAAATCCCATTTCTTCAATGGCTCTTTTCATAGCAAGACATTCAAGCTCAAACCCATCTTTATAGTTAGGGTGAGTATATCTGGCTGCCCCTCTAAATCCAATCATAGGGTTGTCTTCAATAGGTTCGAAATGTCTTCCTCCAAGCAAATTTGCATATTCATTTGATTTGAAATCGCTCATTCTGACAATACATTTTTTCGGATATACACTTGCGGCTATGGTAGCCACTCCTTCGCTTAGAGTTTTAATAAAGAAATCTTTTGCATCTCCTTCAAACGGAAAAGCAAGTTCATCAATTAACGCTTTTTCCGTTTCACTTAGTAATTCCGGATGTCTTATAGCCATAGGATGTGCTTTTATATAATTGTTGATAATAAATTCCATTCTGGCAAGTCCTATCCCATCAACAGGAAGTTTAGCTAAGCTAAATGCAAGTTCAGGATTACCCAAATTCATCATTATTTTTGTTTTTGGACGAGGAAGTTTGGAAATATCTACATGCTCGATTTCATATTTTAAAATACCTTCGTAAATTTTTCCAATTTCTCCTTCTGCACAGCTTACCGTTACTTCTTGGGAATCTTTTAATTTTTTCATAGCATCGCTGGCGCCTACAACTGCCGGTTTTCCAAGTTCCCTACTTACAATTGCTGCATGGCAAGTTCTACCTCCTGTTTCCGTAATAATGGCACTTGCTTTTTTCATTACCGGTTCCCAATCAGGAGACGTGGTATGAGCTACTAAAACATCGCCTTCATTAAATTTATCTGCTTCTGCCATTGAGCGTAAAATTGTAACTTTTCCTGCTCCTATTTTTTCTCCGACTGCATTTCCGGTAAGTAATACTTTCCCTTTTTCTTTAAGTCTATATATTTCAAATTGAGTGGTTTTTTCTTGCGAATGGACTGTTTCAGGCCTTGCTTGGACCATATAAAGTTTTCCATCTTCCCCGTCTTTTGCCCATTCCATATCCATAGGAGTATAATGACCTTTAACTTCGCTGTAATGTTCTTCTATTTTCATAGCCCAATCAGCTAATTTAAGGACTTCTTCATCACTAATCGCAAATTTCATTCTTTTTTCAATAGGTGTTTTTATGTTTTTAGTCCATTGTTCTGCAAGATTGGCTTTTTGAAGTGTTTGACTAAAAACCATCATTTTTTCTTTACTTCCCAATTTTCTTTTTAAAATAGCTCTATAACCTTTTTTAAAAGTAGGTTTATGGATAAAAAACGCATCAGGATTAATAGTTCCTTGAACTACATTTTCTCCAAGTCCCCAACCGGCATTTACAAATACGACATCTCTAAACCCGGTTTCGGTATCGATACTAAACATTACGCCGCTACTGCCTTTATCGCTTCTGACCATTTTCATAATAACAACAGATAGATAAACTTTCATAGGATCAAAATTATGAACATATTTATAATTAATGCTTCTATTAGTAAAATTACTCGCCAAACACATTTTATATGCCCATATCAAATGATCGTTGCCTTTAATATTCAGATATGTTTCATTTTGACCAGCAAATGATGCTGTCGGGCTATCTTCTGCCGTTGCAGAACTTCTGACGGCAACAGAAACGTTTTCTCCATACTCTTTTTTAAGCTCTTCATATCCTTTAATAATTTCATTTTTTAAATCTTGGGGAACTTCTCCATTCATAATCAAACTTCTGGCAGTTTTTCCTACTTCTTGAAGTTTATCGATATCATCCGGATTGAAATTTTCAAATAATTTGGCAATAGGTTCCCACAATTTATTATGATCCAAATAATGTTTATACGCAGTTGCCGTTACCGCAAATCCATTTGGAACATTTACTCCAAGAGGTGTCAAATGATTATACATCTCGCCTAAGCTTGCATTTTTACCTCCGACTTCCGTAGTGTCTTTAATTCCTATTTCTTTGAACCATTTTATATATGAACTCATTTTTCACTCCTTAAAATTTTTATTGCTTCATCGACATTTTTGTTTTCACAAGTAATTGCATAAATGGCATTTGCCATTTTTATTGCTTCATTAAGCTCTCTTTGATGTATGTTTCTGCCCGTTCCGTTTCCTCTACTTCCTCCAATATGAATTTGATCATAAAGTTCTTTTAAAAATTCCTCTTCATCTATTTTTTTGCCACCTTCGCATAAAACTCCCGTATTTCCGGCTGCCTGAACTGCTTCTTTTAAAAGTTCAGGTTTAAATTTTCCATTTTCGTATGGAACTTTTACTTTTGCAAAATCAGCACCAAGACAAGTAGCTACTCCCGCAGCTCCTGCTATTAAGTGAGGGTCATGCTCGTCTTTAATAAATTTTCCCTTAGGATACATCCAAAGAACTGCTATCATTCCTTCTTTATGGGCTTTATGAACAATTTGGGCGGCTTCACGAAGCATAGAGTGTTCATGTTCACTTCCAAGATAAACCGTATATCCTACTCCTACAATGTTTATTCCGCTTGTGTTTTTTAAATCAATCACATCCTCTACATCAAACCAGTTCTGAGAGTAAGGATCTTTTGCCGAATAAGGAATAATATTTGTTTTTGAATTGAGTTTTACAAGATATGGAATTTCAGGATAAACTCTCGCAAATCTTGTAATAAGTCCCATTTGAGTGGCAAATACACCTATTTTTGCTTTGCTTGCTATTTCAAAAAGATGTCTTGGATTGGCATCGTCTTTTGCGATATCTTCTCCGTAAAAATCATTATTTAAATGCTCTACCTTTTGATCACCTGCAAAAAGCATAAGCCTTCCGCTTCCGTTTGTGAGTCTATCTATTAAATTTAAAAATTTTTTCTTTTTTCCGGGAAGGACATCCGCCGGAATTAATTTTTCAAGATCCATCATATCTCCTTTATAATAGTTTTAAAATCATTAGCGAATTTAGCAGCTTCAACTCCGTTTAAAATTCTGTGATCTATTGTAAAAGTTACTTTTATTTTCCCATCAATTAAACTTCCAAATGCCGCAATTCCAACATCTTTATCATTAATTAATGCCGTAAATCTTTTTACATCAAACATTCCAAGATTGCTTATTCCGAAAGTTGAGCCGCTTAAATCTTCAAGTGTAAGTCTTTTTGTTTTAATTGTTTTTAACCATTCGTTAATTTCTTGTAAGGTCTTTTTATGTGCGTTTTTAATTACGCACATATATAAACCGTCTTTTCGGGCAACTGCTACCGAAATATTCGAAGAAGGGTAAGTTAGAAGTTTATCAACTTTAAGTATGCTTCTTGTCAATGGATTTTTTTGCATGGCAAGTGCAAGAGCTTTTATCAAAACAGCTGTTAATTTAATGCCTTCTTTTTTAACAACTTCAATTTCATTAAATATAAAATACGTAGGTTTGCTTAATGCTCCTTCTACCGTTTTGATAACGGCTTTTTGATTTGGTGTTAACGGCGTTGTTTTGGGAATGTTTTTGTTTTCTATGTAATTTAATATTTCTTCTTTTGTTATTTTATGATTAAGTCTAAATTCGTTTTCATCTATTTGGTATTCTTTTAAAAGTTTAAGTGCTGCCGGAGTGAAATATTTTTTTAAAATAAATTCTTTTATATCTTCTTCATGAGCAGGGATTTGGAGCTTGTTTTCTTTTTGAAGTTTTTCAATGTTTATGCCGTGTTTTGCAGCAAGTTTTTTGGCAGCGGGAGACGCAGAACCCTTTGGTAATGTAAAATGTAAAGTGGAAAATGTAAAATTTTTTTTGTTATTTTCATTTTCCTCATTTTCAATTTTTAATTCATTATTTTTTTTCCTTTCATCATTTTCCATTTTCAATTTTTCATTTTTAATTTGTTTATCACTTTTCACTTTTAACTTTTCATTTTTAACTTCTTTTGCTTGTGTGTCAATTATAGCAATTACACTCTTTACAGGAACTTCATCCCCTTCTTTTACAAGGAGTTTTTTTACCACTCCCGATTTGAAAGTCTGTATATCCATTGTGGCTTTATCGCTCTCAACCTCGGCTATTTTATCTCCTTCTTTAACAAATTGACCTTCTTTTACATACCACTTTGTTAATTTTCCTTTATCCATTGTATCGGACAATACTGGCATTACAACTTTATATTCCATTTTCAGCCTTCCATTTAAGAATTTTGGAAACTATTTTTTCAGGAGTTGGAATAACAGAAAGTTCAAGTTTTCTATTATAAGGAATTGGAACATCTTCACCTGCAATTCTTAAAACCGGCGCATCTAAATCAAAAAAACACTTTTCCATAATTTGTGCCACAACTTCGGCACCCATTCCTCCTGTTTTGTGGTCTTCTTCAACAATTACGCATTTTTTTGTTTTTTTGATTGAAGAAGCTATTGTTTCGATATCAAGAGGACGTAAAGAATTTAAATCGATTATTTCAGCATCTATTCCTTTTTTTGCCAGATCTTTTTCGGCTTCAAGGACATCGTATCTCATTTTAAGATACGTGAGAATTGTTAAATCTTTACCAACTTTAACTATTTCAGCTCTGAATGGGTCAAAATCATTAATTTCTTTAAATTCCATCTCCATTGGATAAAGAAGTTCGTGCTCTAAGAAAATTACCGGATCATTTGATTTTATAGCCCATTTAAGCCCGTAATAAGCATAAGTTGCATTACTTGCACTCAAAACGATAAGACCTGGAACAGAAGAATACAGCGTTTCATAGCTTTCGCTGTGTTGCGCGGCAAGCTGGCGTGAAACACCTCCGGGCATTCTTACAACCATAGGAATTGTCATTTTTCCACCGCTCATATATCTAAGTTTACTTGCATGATTTATAATCTGATCCATTGCTAAAAGAGAAAAATTTTCTGTCATAATCTCAGCTATTGGTCTAAGCCCTGCTATTGCCATACCTATTGCATTTCCTACAATGCTAAGCTCTGCTATCGGGGTGTCTATTACTCTTTTTTCTGAGTATTTACTAATAAGCCCTTCGCTTACCCTATAACTTCCTCCGTATCTTCCTACATCTTCTCCTAAAATCACCACACTTTCATCTTCTTCCATACACTCATCAATTGCCCTGTTTAGCGCACTACGGTATAACATTTTCGCACTCCTTACAAAAAACATCTTCCAATGCTTCTTCAATTTCCGGTTCAGGTGAATTTTTGGCAAATTCAACAGCTTTATTTATCACATATTCAACTTTTGCATCAAGCTCTCTGAAATATTTTTCATCCGCCAAATCAAGTTCCAAAGCTTTTTTCTTTAAATTTTCTATTGGATCTTTTCTTTTGAAAATTTCCAATTCTTCTTCGCTCCTGTATTTTCCGGCATCACTCATCGAGTGGCCTTCGTATCGGTATGTTTTGGCTTCTATAAACACAGGGCCAAGGCCGTTTTCTATTATTTCTTTTGCTTTTGTTACGGTATTGTAAACATCGCAAACATCCATTCCGTCGCATTCGAAACTCAGCATATAATTTTTGGCTTTTTCCTTCAAATCTACAAACGGGCTTACCCATGAAATATGAGTTCCTATTGCATAATAATTGTTTTCCGCAAAAAACATAATAGGAAGTTTCCATGCAGATGCAATATTTATACTTTCAAAAAATGCTCCCGCATTACTGGCTCCGTCCCCAAATATCGCAAAAACTCCGGCTTTTTCGCCTTGAAGCTTTCTTGCATATGCGCAACCTACTGCTATTGGGAGATGACCGGCAACAATTGCATCTCCACCGTAAAAGTCTAATTTAGGATCAAACAGGTGCATACTTCCGCCTTTTCCTTTGCTTACACCTGTTTTTTTACCAAAAAGCTCCGCCATTACTATTTTCGGATCCATTCCTCTTGCAATTGCCAAAACATGCTCACGATAATGTGTAAATACATCGCCCTTGTCAAATGCTTGCATTGTCCCAACACTTACCGCTTCTTGACCTATATCAAGATGCAAAAATCCTGCAATATCACCTAACATATAATGCTCTTTTGCTTTTAGCTCAAATTCCCTTCCAAGTTTCATTAAATAATAAAACTTCTCAACTCTTGCCCTAGTCATTGCTAAATTCCTCAATTGCATTAAGTAAAGGTGTCATATACATAAGTGCTGGACCGCCATGCATTACAACTGCTTGCATACCTGCTTCAATTAACTCTTCTTTACTTGCTCCGAGTTTGATTGCGTTTTGAGTATGAAATGCTATGCACCATTCGCACTGTGCTGCAACCGCCAAAGCTACGTTAATAAGTTCTTTATTTTTTGCGCTTATTGCCGAATCTTTTTCAGCTTTTTGCAAAAAGTTTAAAAATGCACTTATTTCTTCCGGCGCATCTTTTTGAAGTTCTCCTATTAGTTTTTTGATTTCTTGTAATTTTTCTTTCATTTCATCCTCCTTAAAAGTTTTATATATTATAACTCATTAAAATTAAAGTATCCTTAAAACTGCTTCTAATGATGTAAAATAAATTATTCTTTTGGTTTCAAGAATATTGATAGCATTTTGTATACTTTCTTTTCCAAGAAATATAGGCACTGTATTTTTAAATTCAGTTAATAATTTTGCTATGTTTTCATTATCTGTCATAAATTGAGGAGTAATTATTACAAAAATCAGTTTTTCGTTTTTTAAAATATTAAGAGCGGCTTTATATCTTTCACTTGTGGCATCTCCAATTATATCTATTGGATTATTATGAGACCATGTTGAAGGCAGAATTTCATTTAATTTATCAAGATATTCATCAATTGGTTTTATTTTTTTATATTGACTTACAATATCAGTAAGAATTGTTCCGGGTCCTCCTGCATTTGTAACGATTATGGCTTCATTTATATTTTCGTATTTTGGTGCGAAAATCAAACTTTCAACACTCGGCTTAATCTTAGCACCGGCAATTTCGCTTAGCGTCATTATCATTTCATAATCTCCGGCTAAATTTCCGGTATGAGAAAATGCCGCTTTTTTAGCCGCTTTGCTTTTCCCCGCTTTAAAGAGTAAAATAGGCTTTTTTGAATCACGAATGGCTTTTAAAAATTCTTTTCCAAATTGCAAACCTTCTGCATAAATAGAAATAATTTTACATGAATCTTGATTATTTAGTTCTTTAATTGCATGAGCAAAATTGAAATCCGCCATATTCCCCATTGAAATAATATGAGAAAATCCTATATCAAAAAAAGTCGCTTTATCAAGAAGTGCACTAAGCACGGCTCCGCTTTGGGAAATAAGCCCAATATCTCCTTTTTTAATTTCTGATTTACCAAATGTCAGGTTTAATTCCATTTCAGCATTGTAAATTCCAAGACAATTAGGTCCAATGAGGTTAATATTGTATTTATCGGCTATTTCTTTTAATTTAAGCTCGCCTTGTTTATTTCCCGCTTCTTTAAATCCGGCTGAAATTACAATTATATTTTTTACGTTTTTTTGGGCAAGTTTTTCAACTGTTTCAATAACAAATTTTGTAGGAATTGCAATAACTGCCGTGTCAATTTCAGGGAGCTCGTCAATGCTATGGTAAACTTTTTTGCCAAAAAGCTCGTTTAAATGAGGATTTACAAAATAAATATTTGCTTTTGAAGAGAGCGAATTTTTAGCTATTGCGTATCCCACTTTTTGAGGCTTTTCACTTGCTCCTATAATTGCAACGTTTTTATTTTCAAAAAGAGAGTGGGTTTTTAGAATAAAGGTTTTTTTGTGCTTTTCTCCTTTTTTTATCCTGACATCAACTCCAAAACATCCTTTTTCGTTTATAATTAAAGGATTTATGTCAAATTCGAGCAAATCTTCGTTTTCAAACATTGTTTGAACTTTTTTGATTGTATCGATAAGAGCGTTTAAGTTATATTTTTTACCTCTAAATTCTGGGAAAATTTTTGAAATTTTTGTTTTAAAAATTGCTTTTTTTATTTCTTCTTCATCTGCTTTGGTATCTATATATGTAATATCTTTTGTAATTTCAACCAATGTCCCGCCGCTTCCTAAGATTATAACTTCTTCGAAAATTTCATCGAATTTGCCTCCGAGTATTAATTCAATTCCTTCAATTTGTTCTTGAATTAAAAGATATTCGGCATTGATATTGTGTTTTTTAAGATTATTTAAAATAATCTCTTTTGCTTTTTTTAGTTCTGTTTCATTTTGAATATTTGTAATAACTGCTCCAATGTCACTTTTATGTATAGGCAAATCAACTTTTAAAACGCAAGGGAAAGTATCGAAACTTATTTCT
>JALVTJ010000064.1 GCA_027036005.1 Nautiliaceae bacterium | reverse complement strand
GATCCATAATAAATTCGAGCAAATCCTTTTTTTCATATTCATCAATTATGTCTTTTATTTTCTCAAAGCTTATTAAATCATTATTTATTTTATATTCGTAAATAGATTTTAATTTTTTATAAAGAGGTGAGCTTGTAAAACTTATTCCCATTGCAAAATTTAGATTATTATATTCATCAAGCTCGTAAAATTTTTCCCAAAAACTCTCATCAGGTAAAATAAGAGCTATTTTTTCGGGATTTATACCGTTATTTACCATTTCTGCTATTTTTGCAAATACAAAATTAATTTCGTTAAACCTGTTTGAAAAAGCGTATGTTTTAATGTTCGGATTGTTTTTATATTTCGTTTTTTCAATAATTTCTTTTGAAGTAAAATCCATTTTATAAAAAAAGCCCTCTTCCAATTCCGCTAAAAACTTGGCAATCAGAGGTTTATTGAATTTTGTAACCTTCACATTTACAATAATAGGAATTTTTATTTTCTTCAATACCTCAATATCAAACTTACTCAAATATCCGTCCAGATTTATTTCTATTTTATCGATATTTTCCAAAAGCCCTTCGTTTATTTCATAATCTTCAATCAAGAACCAATCATAAAATCCGTCTTTTTCAAGCAATTTTTTATATTCGTCTCTTATGTGTTTGATTAAATTCAAATGTTCTTCAAATTCTACATAAACATCGTTCATTATCACATCGTCTATGTCAACCCTTTCAAGAAAAAGTTCGTTTAAAAAAGAAAATATAAATTCGCTGTTTTTGGCGATACTCAAAAACTCCTTGTTAAATCCGAGTTTTGAAATATCAATATGCTTAACTGCTTCAAAAAAATAAATTTTCCTAAGATCCTCATCAATAAGCGTTTTATCTTTTACAACCACGATAGATTTTAAAAACTCGCCTATGGTTTTTGTCTTATCTAAAATAGTATTATTGAAATTTTTCAGATATTCCCTTATCTGTCTTCTTGTCGAAAAAAGTATTAGATTCATTTGATTTCCTTTAAAAACATTTCGTCAAGATAAAACAGATACGCTCTTACATCTTTTTTCTTTATAGCACTCAAAGCCTGTTTATATCGTTTAACTTGATTTATATAATTTTTCTCATCCTGCGGTTTTGCGGTTTTATAATCTATTACGATCAAATCTTCGCTTTCAATAATCAAGTCGATAATTCCAACCTTTTTTTCAAATACAAAAGGAATTTCTTTGTATTTTTTACCTTTAAAGAGTTTTTCTTTGCCTTTTTCGTAATACTCTTTTACTTTTTCAATATTGCAAAATTTTCCGTATCTGTTTTTGATAGCATCTATATTTTCGCATTCAAAAAGATAATGAACCGCAAGCCCGAAATATATCGATTCATAATCATTCGGTTTGTATTCATCTTCTGTTATTTCCTCATAATTTTGTTTCCCGTAATTTTTAAGTTCAAGGCTGAATTTTTCAATTTTTTTATCTTTTTTGCTTTTGTTTAATATTTTAAATTCGCCTCTTTTTTCATCTTTCAGTTCTGTTACAAAATAGCCTTTTTCTTTTTTAAGAATAAAAAGAGAATCAACAGCCCTTGTAAAAGCAACATATTCGCTGTTTATCCTATCTTGTAATTGTAAAACCTTCTCTTTTTCTTTTACTCTCTTGAATTCATCGTCAAAAAACTCCCTGTTTTTGAAATTTACCTTTATATTTTCAAGTTTTACATTCTTATAATCAAAAATCAAATCGCTTCCCCGATTATCCGGCTTTCCAAGCATATCAAGCACAATCACATGCCTAAATTCCAATCCTTTGCTTTTATGGATTGTCATTATTTGAAGCTTGTCAAACTCTTTTGAGGGAAGCTCTTCTTCATAAGAATCGATATTTTTCACAAAATCGATCAAATCGTCAAATTCAAACGATTTTTCAAGTAGTTTTATGGTTGATTCATCACACAAATCGAATTTTTTTATTATTTGTTTTATCATTAAAGAAGGTTTTTGGATTTTGATATTCAAATCGATATTATCCGTATATTTTTTACCTATCAGAGAGAAAAAATTCAATTTTTCTATATTATATTCTTTTCCCACTTTTTTGTAATAAATATATTTCATCAGCGAAATAACCGCCTTGGCAAAGGGCTGGTTTATAACTTTTGCTCTGGTGCTTGTAATAGCGTCTATGTTCATTTCTTCTTTTAAAAATTCCTCAATTTCAAGTATTTCGCTGTTTTTATGCACCAAAATTGTTATGTCCTTTTCATTAGCGCCGTTTTTTAGCATAAATTCAATCGTTTCTTTTAATGAATTTTTTATATCATCACTTGTTTTAACTTCAACGTAACCATTGTATTTGTCTTCGAATTCTTTTACTTTTTGGGACAAATTAAACTTTTCGTTTACAAATTCAACTATGTTTTTACGTGAGCGATAATTCGTATCAAGATTTTCTTCTTTCATTTTGAATTTTTCTTTTACATAATTAAAAAGCTCCTTTTCACCTCCTCTAAATCTGTAAATTGCCTGTTTGGTATCACCCACATAAAAAAAACTTCGAAACTCCCTCCTGCCTATTCCACTTGCTATTTCTTCGACCAAAGGCTCGAAAATTTGCCATTGAATTATGGAGGTATCTTGAAATTCGTCTATTAAAATATGATTTATTTTCGAATCAAGCCTGAAATACAAAAAATCCCTGTTAAGTGAATTTTCAATCAGTAAAGAATATACCAAATGCTCGATATCTTTAAAATCCAAAAGGTTATTCTCCTTTTTAAAAGTCCATTTATGATTTTTCCATTTTTCATATAAATTAAATAAATTTCCCAAAAATTGAGACTCTTTATTCAAAAAATCGATTTTAAAATATTCTTTAAGCTCATTTAAAACATCTTCAAACCATTCTTTATAAAGTGTCTTTTTTTTGAAATAGTTGTATTCTTTCAAATAATTTTTCGTAATCCAAGTAGTGTTTACAATATCTTCAAACTCTATATCAACAGCCTTTTTCGCACTGTTTGATGCATCAGGAGAATTTAGAATATAATCTTTCAGTCTGAAAAAAGCGTTTTTAGCTCTTTGAGTATCCAATGGGATATAATTAAATTTTATTTCAGGCAATTCCTTATCTCTGTTATAGAGCAGATCAAAAAGAGAGTTTAGGGAAGTTTGAAGTCTTTTTTCTCTTTTTGCCAGTGAAATTAAATGCTCAAATTCATCTTCTTTCAAACTCTCCAAAAAATTCCTTAAAATAATTTCTTTTTCATCACCTCCAATATCAAAATCACTCTCAAACTCTACATACCAACTGAATTTTCTCAAAATTTTATTTATAAAACTGTCTATTGTTACGATATTTATATCGCTTGTCAAAAATTTTTTTAAAATTTTGTTTTTATTTTGCAAAAGAGACTTTTCATCTATTTGTGTGGAAGTTTTTAATACATTCAAAACCGCTTTGTCGCTTCCGAGCTCTTTTAAGAATTTTATAATCCTCTCTTTCATTTCATTGGCAGCTTTGTTTGTAAATGTAACCGCCAAAATATTACTCGGACTTTCGCCCTTATATAAAAGCGTCAGGTATCTTATTGCAAGCGAAAATGTTTTTCCGCTCCCCGCACTTGCTTTTAATGATAATAATTTTTCCATTTTTCGCCCTTAAAAATAATATTTATTATATCCAATAAAATTTATATTTTAACGGGAAAATCCTTAATCAATTTGGTGGTAACGGATTTATAACCCCCCGAAAAATCTTTACCTTTAATCAAAATATATCTTTTAAATTCTTCTGATTTTAAAATATTTATAATTATATTCCAATCATATTCAGGGGCTCTTTTAGTAATAAAAATACCCGAATATACGTAAATATCTTTTTTTAATAAATGAAAATTAATTTTTTCTTTTACTAAATTGCTAACGACTATCTTTTCATTATGGCAAGTTTGAATTCCCTGACTTCTCCCAAATTCATACCAATTTCTAC
>JALVTJ010000063.1 GCA_027036005.1 Nautiliaceae bacterium | reverse complement strand
AAAATCAATATTTTAGAAATTATATCCCAAAAAGCAACATTATCGAAGAGATGCCTTTTTACAAAAAACCGGCCGTGGAAAAAGACGAAAGGATTAAAAAAGCTTATTTGAATGTTTTAAAAGAGATAATTTAAATTAACTTTTCCATATCTTCTATCGCTTTACACAAAAACCAACTTAGAAATAAAACGTTTCCGCTTGTTTGCGCTTTATGCAATGACGCATAATAAAGAGCTTTATTTTTTTTATTTATAAAAGGAGGTAATAAATTAATTTTTATAGCCTGATGCGCTAAAATCAATCTTCCTATTCTCCCGTTCCCATCACCGAAAGGATGTATAAGTTCAAAATGTTCATGCGCTTTTGCAATGTCATAAATATTTGAAATATTTTTATAATTTTTTATCCAGTAATTCAACTCTTCTTCGATATCGTCAGGATGGGTTAATGTCAAATTCGTATCTTTTATTTTTCTTATTTTAGTAGAAAATTTGCCTGCATCTTCTCTAATACCCAAAAATAAAGAAAGATGCCAACTTTTAATTATTTGAAGTGAAAGTTTTATTTTTCCTTTTATCGTATCTTTTATAATAATTTTAGTTAAATTATAAAGATTATTGGTTTCCAAAACTTTTCTTTTTTGAATATCGCTTTGAATATATTCACCTTCAATTATTTTTTCAAATTCATTATTTTTTATATCCGATTCAATTTCCAAAGAACCGAACGAATTATATTTGGCTATTTCTTCTATAAAATCAATAGAATCGATAATTTTCGAATAATCTTTTAAAGTTATTTTTTTAATATATTTTTCGACTTCGAACTTTTTATTTTCAAGTTCAGGCAAATATATTTTTTCATAATAAAGATAATCTATTTTCAATTTGTTTTCTTCGCTTATATTCGCCCCGTCTCTCCAATTTACTATGCTCATTCTTGAAACATTAAGGGCATTAGCCAATTTAGTCGAATATTTATAAAAATTCATTAATTTTTCAATTTTGTCAATATATTCATTTTGCATACTTAACCTTTTATAAAAGAACAATTAAATTTGATAAGTTGATTTTACATAAAAAAGCAAAAAATGTAAAGTTTGGATGTAAAATTGGTGTTTTATTTTATGTTTTAAAATTTTCTGTTTATTATCTTATCCGCAATTAGTTGAAGTTTTGAAAAATTATATTCTTTTATGGTATTTTTGGCTTCATCCACCAGCTCCTTGGCTTCATTGTAACATCTATCAATAATACCAAACTTGAACATTTTATTTTTAATCCAGTTTTTTTGATCGTTATTTAAATCTTTTTTAAACATTGATTTTAGTTTTTTTTTCTCTTCTTCATTCAAAGATTCATAAAGATAAATATAAGGCAAGGTCATTTTCCCTTCTTTAAAATCAAGCATAGAAGGTTTTCCGAGTGTTTTCTCATCCTGCGTAACATCGAGCAAATCATCAATTATCTGAAAGGCAAGACCGATATTTTTCCCATAAAGAGCAAATTTTCGAGTATCAAGATTTTCAGCCTCAGCAGCAGCCTCACAACTTGCTTGTATAAGAGAAGCGGTTTTTTTGTAAATCATTGACATATATTTCTCTTTGTCAAGATTCATCTCTTTTGATAATTTTACATCTTCAAGCTCTCCTTGCGAGAGTTGATAAACCGCATTAGAAATAATTTTTGCTATTTTCTCTCCGAATGATGTAAGCTCGTAAAAAGCCCTTGAATAAATAATATCCCCAAGCATTACAGCCGTAAAATCACCGTATTTGGCATTAATCGATTCTGCTCCTCGTCTTAATTCGGCTTCATCTATAACATCATCATGCAAAAGACTGGCTAAATGAACAGCTTCCACAACAGCCGCAAGTTTAACTGATTTTGGAGAAATTGTCGTAATAAGCTCTCCCCTGACGCCTTTTCCTTTTTGAATGTCTTTATATTCTTCAAAATCGCTAAACATCTTATCTAAAATTTCATAAAAACTCATTTTTTACCTTTGTAATCTATTTTTATTTTTTTTTCGTATTTTTTATTTAAATATATTTCAAATTCTACCAAATCAGGCGAAAATTTATTCACTTTTACATACAAAACGGGATTAAAATCGGGAAAATCAGTTATATTTATTTTAAACCAATTCATCGCATAAGTATTAAAAAGCGTAACTTGCCTTGGAAAATTATCCCTGAAATATATAACATTCAAAACATCGTTAATATACAAAGTCCATCTGATTTTTATATTGCTTTTAAACCCTTTATAATAAAGTGTAAAATAAGCATACTTATCTTTTTTTAGTGAAAATTTAAAAGGCGGGTTTATAAACACGGCAAATAAAAAAAGAGGAAAAAACAAAAAAATAAATTTATTCATTTTTTGTAAGAATATTTGCCATTGTATCGATATATAAATCTGTCAGCGCACCTTGAACTTCATCCGCTTTGTTAAATTTCGTTTCAAATATTTTTTGTTCAAGATCTTCGCCTAAAAACTCCTCTGCCAATATTTCCAAAACAGCCATTCTTTCAAATACCTCTTCAAGTTCTTCGGTTACCAAATTTTTATTGGCATTAAAGATTATTTCGAAAAATTTGTCTTTTGGTGTTTTTTTCTCATCAAACGGATCAAACATTATAACTCCTTAACATAATAACATTACTCTAAACAATTTCATTTTTCATAATTTTCGGAAATGTATTGAAATAGATATCTTTTGCCTTTTTTAAATCAATTTCAACACTGTTTATTTTTATTTTATCTCCTCCTATTTTACCGACTTTTTCAAAATAAATTCCTTTTTCTTTGCATAATTTTTCAAACTCTTTTTCATCTTCCGGGTAAACTTCAACCAAAGCTCTGCTTAAACTCTCAGCAAAAATATCAATATCATCATTTACTTTCATATTAATTTCAAGCCCTTTGTCGCTTATACACGCCCATTTGTAAGCGGCTATTGCAACCCCTCCGGTTGAAATGTCTTTTGCGCTTTGAATTAAATCGCTTTTTAATACTTCCCAAAGTTTAAGTTCTTTTTCAAAATCAACTTCCGGATGCTCTCCCCCTACTTTACCAGCGAAAACTTTTAGATACAAACTTCCCCCAAATTCGCTTTTACTCTCACCCAAAATATAAATGCTGTTTCCTTCTTTTTTAAGTTCGGAGCTTCTGTAATCATCGCCCACACCGACCATTGCAATTTCAGGTGTCGGATAAATCCCCTCGCCTTCATTTTCATTATATAAAGAAACGTTCCCGCTTACAACCGGTGTTTTTAACGCTGCACAAGCTTCTTTTATTCCCTCGCACCCTTCTTTAAACTGCCACATTATTTCAGGATTTTCAGGGTTTCCATAATTCAAACAATCAGTAATTGCTTTTGGGGTAATTTTTTTAACGGCAACATTTCTTCCTGCTTCCATTACCGCAGCAGCGGCTCCAAGCCGAGGATTTATATAACAAAATCTTGCATTACAATCAGTGCTCATACCTATAAATTTGCCGTTTTCTTTTATTCTCAAAACCGCTCCGTCAACTCTTTTGGTATCAACGGTATTGGTTTGAACCATTGAATCGTATTGCTCGTAAATCCACGCTTTATCAACCACTTCGCTCTGAGCAATAAGTTTTTCAAATGCTTCTTGCACATTGATTTTAGGAATTTCGATATCTTCAACGTTTTTTAAATATTCAGGCTTTCTTACAGGTCTGCAAAGCTCTGGCGCTTCATCCGTAATAGGACCTACCGGAATATCGGCGACTTTCTCTCCATACCAAAACAATTCGACTTTTCCAGTATTAGTAACTTCACCAATTACCTCGGCATCCAAATCCCATTTTTTGAAAATTTCTATAATTTTTTCTTCATATCCTTTTTTTGCACAAATAAGCATTCTCTCTTGTGATTCGCTAAGCATCAATTCATATGGATTCATCCCCTCTTCTCTCATAGGAACCTTGTCAAGATACATTTTAAGCCCGCTGCCGCTTTTACTCGCCATTTCGAAACTGCTCGATGTAAGTCCTGCGGCTCCCATATCTTGGATACCGACAATGTAATCAGTTTTAAAAAGCTCCAAACAAGCTTCCATTAACAACTTTTCCGTAAACGGATCTCCAACTTGAACTGTCGGTCTTTGGTCTTCATCTCCCTCTTTAAAACTATCACTACTCATAACGGCCCCTCCAAGACCATCCCTTCCGGTTTTACTTCCTACATAAATTACGGGGTTTCCAACTCCTTCCGCTTTGGCGTAAAAAATCTCATTTTGAGGTGCTATCCCAAGAGAAAAGGCGTTAACCAAAATATTTCCTTTATAACTCTCCTCAAAAGCCGTCTCTCCTCCTATTGTAGGCACTCCTATACAGTTTCCATATCCCGCAATTCCGGCAACAACCCCGCTTAGCAAGTGTCTATGAAGCTTGGCATTCTCGTCATTTCCTTTAACATTAGCAAATCTTATCGCATTTAGGTTTGCAACGGGTCTTGCTCCCATTGTAAAAACATCTCTCAAAATCCCGCCCACTCCCGTTGCGGCACCCTGATAAGGTTCTATAAAACTCGGATGATTATGAGATTCCATTTTAAAAACAGCCGCCATTCCATCACCAATATCAATAACGCCAGCATTTTCGCCAGGTCCTTGAATAACCCAAGGCGCCTCGGTTGGAAATCCTTTTAAATAACATTTACTTGATTTGTAACTGCAATGTTCGCTCCACATTGCGCTAAAAATTCCAAGTTCCACCAAATTCGGCTCACGTCCGAGTATTTTTATAATATGTTCGTAATCTTCTTTGCTTAATTTATGTTTTGCCAAAATATCATCAAGAGAGTTTTTATCAATTTCCATATATCCCATTTCAGACCTTTTTTATTTGAATTTTACCATTAAAATTCAATATTCTCAATATCTTTTTTTTCCGAAAGTTTTATCAAAAGTCTGTGTGAAAAAAGTTCGTGGCATTTAGGACATCTGGTTGAATATAGCGGAAATGTTTTTTTACAGTTCTCGCAGTAATATTCAAATTCTAATTCGGCTAAATTTTGAGGCAGATATTTTAGGCACTCTATTTCAAAAGCAGCCTTTTTGAAGCAAGTTTTTTTCTTTTTTGCCGCTAAAATATTACAAAATTTTTCATTATCCGGAATATCGATTCTGTTGTAATACAAATCAAGATGCTCATATACATCAAGTATTTCATACGCTTTTTGAGGCTCTATTTTAAAAAGATACTCAATATATTCTCTTTTTACAAAAGGATATTTTTCGTATATATCTTTAAATGTCTCAATATCATCGCAAAAATACTCAATTTCGCATCTTTTATTCAAAAAAAGTTTAATGAGCGCATTGGCTTTTTCTCTTGGAAGATTGATTTCCATTTCTTCAAAAACTTCCAAAATATCGATAATTTCATTGATATTACCCAGCTTTTCATTTATTAAAATCAATAGTTTTAAAGCTTCGATATTTCTCGGAGTTGTTTTTAAAATTTTATATACAATCTCAGCAGCTTTTTGCAAAAAACCTGCTTTAAAATATAAATTCGCAATATTTAAAAGTACTTCATTCGAAGGCTTTTTCTTTTCGATTAAAAGGAAAATTTTAAGAGCTTTTTCGTAATTTCCTTCTTTTTCATATGCTTTTGCAAGCAAAATCATAGCGTTTATAGGGTTTTCCAAATCTTTTGTTGATATATATTCGAAATTTTTGATTAAATCCTCTATCTCTTTTTGTCTTAAATATTCCCTTATTTTTTCAAAAACCAAAGAAAAAATAATGGCAAAAAGAATAAGGAGAAAAAAAACAATTACACTAAAAAGCGGATCTCTGTAATTCATTTACGCTCCATATTTTTTATTAATGTTATTATAGTATAATTCGCTTATGATAAAAGCAGAATCAATAGAAAACCTAAAAAGCATAATAGATATCGTGGATGTTATAGGCAATTATGTCCAATTAAAAAAGCAAGGGAGCAATTATGCCGCCCTTTGCCCTTTTCACAGTGAAAAAACACCTTCTTTCGTTGTAAGTCCCTCTAAACAGATATTTCATTGTTTCGGATGCGGGGCAAGTGGAGATGCTATAAAATTCATTATGGATATAGAAAAACTTACTTATCCCGAAGCTATTGAAAAACTTGCAAATATGTATAATTTCAAACTTGAATACACCTCTTCAAATAATTTTGTGCATATCGACCTGCTTGAAAAAGTAAATTCGTTTTATATTTCAAATCTTTATAAAAACAAAGAAGCTCTAAATTATCTAAAAGAAAGAGGATTATTCGATTCCACCATAGAAAAATTCCAACTCGGCTATGCCCCCGGAAGTTTTGAACAAATTCAATTTTTTAAAAACGCAAATTTAAACAATAAAGACTTAATCGAGCTTGGTGTTTTAAACGAAAGCGGAGAATATCCAAGACTAATAGAAAGAATTACTTTTCCTATTTTTTCTCAAAGCGGTAAAATAATAGCATTCGGAGGCAGAACAATCTCAAACCATCCTGCAAAATATATAAATTTCACAAACACCAAAATTTTTAATAAATCTAAAACGTTTTACGGGCTTAATTTTGCAAGAGAACATATTTTAAGAAGTAAAAAAATCATTATAGTCGAAGGATATATGGATGTAATAATGCTTCATCAAGCAGGAATCGAAAATGCGACTGCCACACTCGGAACAGCACTAACCAAAGAACACCTCCCGATTTTACAAAAACTAAAACCGAATATTACCGTAGCATATGACAGCGATACAGCAGGTATAAACGCCGCACTTAAAGCCTCCAAACTTTTATACAAAGAATATTTTGAAGGAGGCGTTGTTTTGTTTGATGAAGGGGAAGATCCGGCTGATGCGGTTAAAAAAAACAAAAACATTCAAGAAATAATGAATAATAAAATCTCCTTTTCCGATTTTATAATCGAATATACCCTGAAAAAATACAATTTAAAAAATCCGGTCGCCAAAAAAGATGCAATTGAAGAAATAAAATCATACATAAACACCTTGCCCGAACTTTTAAAAGAGGATTTTGCAAATAAAGCGGCAAGATTTTTGCAAATATCCCCTCAATTTTTAAAAGTAAAAACAAAAAACTTTTCTCAAAATTTAAATTCAAACAAAAAAATAGACATAGCAGAAGCAAGTATTATAAAAACTCTTTATGAAAATCCCGAAATTATGAACGAAATAGTCGAATATTTAACCCCCGAGATGTTTAAAACGCATTCTTATGAACTTTCGGAAATATATAAAGAAAATTTTGAAAATCCAAAACTCATTGAAATTGTTTTAAGAGACGATGTTAAAATACACGATTTAAAAACGCTCAAAAACCAGATAAGAAAAATTTTAATTCCTTTTTATCAGGAAAAAATAACACAAATAAAATTAAACGAACACGTGGAAACCAATAAAAAAATGCATATGTTAAAAATGCTCAATTTAAAACTTTTGAGACTTAAAAAAGGAGAACTTGTTGAAAGCGATAGCACTTTTTAGCGGCGGACTTGACAGTATTCTCGCAATAAAATTAATCCAAAGGCAAAACATTCAAATCGAAGCAGCTTATATTGATTTAGGATTCGAATCAAACAAAGAAAAAATCGAATATTTAAAACAAAAAGCGAACGAACTTGGCATTAAACTTCATATAATCGATGCAAGAGACGAATATATTGAAAAAATTCTTTTTAACCCTGTTTACGGATACGGCAAAAATTTTAACCCGTGTATCGATTGTCATGCGTTTATGATAAAAAAAGCAAAAGAATTAATGGAAAAAACAGGTGCAAAATTTATAATAAGCGGGGAAGTGCTTGGACAAAGACCGATGAGTCAGAGAATTGAAGCTATGAGATGTGTCAATAAACTCTCAAACGCTGAAAATATTGTTTTAAGACCTCTAAGTGCAAAACTTTTACCGCCGAGTTTACCTGAAACAAAAGGATGGGTTGAGAGAGAAAAACTTCTTGACATTAAAGGCAGAGACAGAAAAAAACAGATGGAACTTGCAAAAAAATTCTCACTCTCCAATTACGAATCCCCAGCAGGCGGCTGTCTTTTAACAGATATTAATTTCGCTAAAAGATTAAAAGATTATTCAAAACATTTAAAACTAACAAAAAATGAAATAGATATTTTAAAAGTCGGAAGACATATAAATTATGAAGGATACAAAATAATTATTTCCAGAAAAGCGGAAGAAAATCAGGTTTTGAAAAATTATAAAGGAGATAAATTCATAAAAATGTTTCCTGATAATTTCCCTGGACCCGTAGGAGTTATTCAAAAAAACGCACCTGAAAATATAAGACAAAAAGCGGCCGATTTTATGGTAAGCTATACGAAATTCGAAAAAGGTGATATAATAATAAACAATAAAAAATTAACTGGACACAAAATAGGAAAAAAAGAAATTCAAAAATTTATTATATAAGGAGTTAAAAATGAAGAAAATATTATTTGTCTTACCTATTTTTGTATTTGCGAATTATTATAATGCAGGTTTATATGCACTTTTAGCCAAAAATTATTCAAAAGCTGAAAAATATTTCAAACTTGCTTGTAAAAAAGAAAAAAATGCATGGGGGTGTTTTTCATATTATCAATTAACCAAAAACATTATTTTTAAAAACAAAGCTTGTAAATTAGGACTAAAACCTGCTTGTCAGTGAGTTTTTATATACCCTTTATTCACTAAATAATTATAAATAAAACTTACAATATCTCCTGTTGCACTTCCTCCTCCGTGTCCTCCATGTTCAATTAAAACTGTTACAACAAACTGGGGATGCTTGTAAGGTCCAAATGTCGTAAGCCAGGCATGAGAACGATGAAAATATGCGACTTCATCTTCTTTTTTTCTTTTTTTTACTATTTGAGGCATTGAATAAACCTGGGCTGTTCCTGTTTTTCCTGCAATTACAATTTTTGTATGAATATGTCTCGTAGCTGTTCCTCCCGGAGCATTACAAACTTCCCACATTCCTTTTCTAACAATCCACAAAGCTTTCTTCTCTTTTTTATTTAACACGTCTTTTAAAAGGGGCTTTGTAATATTATTATCTATTTGTTTAACAATAAAAGGTTTAGGAAGTTTCCCACTGGCAATAAGAGCAGTATCAACAGCCACTTGAATAGGTGTTACTAAAAAATAACCTTGTCCTATTGAAACATTCAAAGTTTCACCCAAAAACCAAGGTTGATGATATTTTTTTGCTTTCCATATTTTATTAGGAACAATTCCGCTTTTTTCATTCGGTAAATCTATCCCAGTTTTTTTACCAAATCCCATTTGTTTAAATATTTTTGATAAATAATTAATACCCAATTTTAATCCGACTTGATAAAAATATGTATCTACACTCTCTTTTATGGCTTTAATAATATCCGTTTTTCCATGCCCCCAAGGATCCCAATCTCTGAATTTTCTATTTCCAATTTCTAAAAATCCGGGACACTCTATTTTTTTCCAAGGATTCCATTTTCCGCTAACTATTGCGCCAAGGGCTTCTGATGGTTTAACAGTAGAACCCGGAGGATAAAGTCCGCTTACCGGTTTATCAAGCAAAGGATTATAAATATTGTGCGAAAGTTTATTCCACTCTTTATAGCTTATTCCCTTTACAAACAAATTATTATCATACGAAGGCACTGAAACAAGAGCCAATACTTCGCCGTTTGTTCTCATTACAACAACTGCTCCTCTTTTTTTTTCTTTTATCATCATATTATATATATCTTTTTGTAAATTTTTATCTATTGTCAATACGATTTTATGTGTTTTAGGAGGCACGATTTTTAATACTTTTAATATTCTGTTTCTTGCATTTACTAATACTTTTTTATATCCCAAACTACCTTGAAGAATATTGTCATAATATTTTTCTATTCCTCTTTTACCAGAAACCTGGGTATATTCTATAACAGGATTTCTTTTTAAATCTTTAAGATTAGCTCTTGATACATATCCTAAAACATTGGAAAGATAAAATTTATAAGGATAATATCTCATATAAGTAGTTTCAAATGCAATATCAGGATTTAACGATAAAATAGGCTCGATTTTATATACTTCGTTTTTGGTTAAATACATAATAACGGGAATATCTTTATTATTATAAGGAGAGTTATATTTTTTATAAATTGAATAAATTTTACTTTTATTTATATCCATAACTTCTGAAATATCATCAATTGTATTATTTAATTCTTTACTACTTAAATGAGCTTTCAAAGCCAAATTAAATCTAAGTTGATTTATCGCAATAGGAATATTGTTTCTATCGAAAATGATACCTCTTACGGGAGCAATAGGGATTTGTTTGATATAATTTTGTTTGGAAAGAGTATTATATTTTCTAAAAGATACAATGCTTAACTCATAAACTCTATAAATCAAAACTAAATATAAAAAAAATATTAAAAATAATATAATCTTGGTTCGCACTTAGTAATCCTAATAATTAATAAATCAAATGCAAAATTATATATTATATAAATAAAGTCAAAATTAAGAGTTGTAATTGTTAATAAATACAAAAATAAAAACAAATAAATAATAAACAGATTTACAACATCAAAATATTGCCTGTCGATATATTCATAAATTTTTTTCATTAAAAAAAATTTATATATAATATAAAAAATAAAAAACAACAATATATTATAAAAATGCAAAATAGAAATTAAAATAATAAATATCAATCCAGTAAAATAATCTGCACAAAAAATAAAAAATCCCAAAAACAAGGGGAAAAACGCAAAAGAAGAATTCAAAATATTTATAAAAATAACAATAAATATTATAGAGATATAATAAGTGCTGTTTCGTTGCAATTTGGAAAAAATTTGCATTTTATACAATCCGCCCATATCTTTTTTTCAGGTATCGATTCTTTTGAAATTTCTCTAAATCCAAGCTTTTCAAAAAACTCTTTTTTATATGTTAAAACCAAAACATCTTTTAAACCGAGAGTTTTAGCATCCTCTAAAAAAGCATTTACCAATTGCTTTCCTATTCCTTTACCCTGATAGTTCTTAGAAACAGCCAAAGATCTTATTTCTCCTAAAAAATGAGAATAAATATGTAATGCACCAATCCCCACCGGAATATTTTCGTCATATATCATTTTGTAAGAACGTATATTAGTGGCAATTTCATCTTCATCCCGATAAAGAATAATTCCTTCATCAACATACGGTTTTAATATACTTTGAATATCAATTATATTTTCCAAGGTTGGATTTACAATTTTCATTTTTCACCCCACAAAATTTCATTAATTTTATTTTTCACACTATCAAAACCTCTTTTTTTTATATTAGAAACCATTAAAGTATCAGGATATTTTTTTTTAAGTGCAGCAAGTTCGCTTTGTTTTAATTTATCTATTTTTGTAAAAACGGTTAAAATTTGCTGATCTGAACGTAAAAAGCTTTTTAAATATTCATCCACATTTTTATCAATTTCCAAATTTGGATGTCTTGCATCTCTTAAATGAATAAAAAGTTTGATATTAAAACGATTTTTCAAAAATTCATCAAGATGTTTTCCCCATTCTTTTTTAATGGATTTTGAAACTTTCGCATATCCAAATCCGGGAAGATCCACCAATATATATCTTTTATTATTATCTTCCACCTCAAAAAAATTTATAAGTCTTGTTTTACCTGGCGTCTGGGATGTTTTTGCTATTTTTTGATTTGCAAAGGCATTTAAAAAACTGCTTTTACCCACATTACTTCTGCCAAGAAGTGCAATTTCTGTTAAATTAGGTTCTATTGCTTCTTTAATAGAAGGTGCGGATTTAATAAATTTTATTTTCATTCATTTACCTTAATAATAATATTAGCCGGCTTATTTCCACCTCTTACTTCAACATCTTTTGTTTTCCTGTTTATTTTTATAAAACTTCCGCTTACACTTTCGTTTGTTTCTAATTTTTTTATATAAGCATTTCCGATCAAAAAAATATTATACGTCTTAAAATTATAAATAAGTTTATTACAATGTCCCTTATATGTAGAATTTTTATCAAGAGAAAGAATGAATTTAACTTTGCCAGTAGCTATATATTTTATAGGTTTTTTATTTTTATCAAAATATATTTTCATTTTATTGCTTAAAACATTATCTTTCCCCTTTGTAGCGTTAACATCTCCTATAAAAGTGCTTATTTTTGTTTTAGAATCATAAAAAAACTGTTTGCTTATTATATGCAAATCCTCTGCCGATAAGAAAATTGCAATAAGTAATATTATAAATTTTTTCATTCTTTTACCTTTAAATCAAATATAGGATACTTAGCTTTTATATTTTTATTTTTATATATTATAAAGCTTTTTCCTTTTGCTTTATAAGTTTTTCCTATCAAATTAAATTTTTTACCCTCAAATATTTTGGTATTGAAATTATACCTGGCTTTAATTGTTTTTAAAATATAATCGCTGTTTTTGTAAATAAAAAAATCGGCATATAAAAAAGGCTTTTGATATTTGGCTTTTTTTGCAAAATAATTTTCATTTTTAATAATATTCGTAATATTTAATTCATTAGCCAAATAATAATTTTTGTAAATATCCAATCTTGAAAATGTTCCTTTTTTTGATAAATTGATATCATATTTATTAAAAATTCCATTATAAATGGTAAATAAGCTTATATTTTTATTAATTTTAGAATATTTTATAACTTTTTGATTCATTAAAACATAAACGGGATATACCATTATCAAACCTACAATTATAAAAAAAATAGTTATTCTACCCATAACTTCAAAAACTTATCATATAAATTTTCTTCTTTTAAAATAATCTCTATCATTTCGGCAACTGCACCTTCTCCCCCTTTTTTAGTTAAAGGATTTGATACAAAATCATAAATATAAGGATTTGCATCCACAGGAGCAAATGTTTTATTTACCAATTTCATCATTGATAAATCATTTAAATCATCTCCAATCACAGCTATTTGAGAAAATTCTAAATTTTCTTTTTGAGATATATCTTTTAAAGCTTTTGATTTATTCCTTTCACCTTGAATTACATATGTAACTCCAAGCTCATTAGCTCTTCTTTGTACAATTTTAGAAACTCTACCAGTAATTATTGCACTTTTTTTACCAAGCCTGTTCCATGAAGCAACCATCAGCCCGTCTTTTATATTAAAAGCTTTTATTTCATCTTCGTTTTCCGTATAAAATATTTTTCCATCCGTCAATGTCCCGTCTACATCCAAAACAATTAGCTCAATCATTTTTCACCTTTATTCTTATTCTTTATAGCACTCCCTTTGTGGAGGGGATACCACCGCCTTCACGATAAGCCAATGCTCTTCTTAAAGCTACTGCGAAAGATTTAAACGCACTTTCTATTATATGGTGTTTGTTATTTCCTCTTTTATAAATTATATGTGCTGCTACTTTAAAATTAAAAACTAACGATTTAAAAAACTCTTCTACAAGCTCCATATCAAAATCTTTTATTCTCCCCTCAATTGGTATCTGATATATTAAATAAGACCTTCCGCCAATATCTAAATCAACTTCAACAGCCGCCTCATCCAAAATAGCAACAGCATTGGCAAATCTTTCTATATTTTTAACCGGAAACACTTCTTTATATAATGCCTGCCCCAAAACAATTCCAACATCCTCAACACTGTGATGATAATCAATATGAATATCTCCTCTACATTCAATTTGCATTGAAATTCCACTATGTTTAGCTAACGTTTCAAGCATATGATCAAAAAAACCTATGTTTGTATTTATTTTATTTTCTATTTTTCCGTTTATATCTACTTTTATTTTAATTTGTGTTTCTTTTGTTTTTCTTTCAAGTTCTGTCATTTTATTCTCCGTTTAATTTTATTCGGCAACTATAAATCCGTTAATATTGTTATTTAACTTAAATTTTTTCGCTTCATTATACGAATTAAATCCGGTAATAAATACTTTATAAAATCGATTTATTTTCTTAATCTTCGTATTATAACCTAATTTTTCATATTTTTTGGCTGTTATTTGAGCACCTTTCGGATATATAAAAGCTCCAACTTGAATCATATATCCGCTCACATAATCTTTTCCTTCGAATCTGATTACTTTTATTTTAACCGGTGCCGTGCCCGTAACATCAAGACCAATTTTTTTTGCTGCGGCATAACTTAAATCAATTATTCGGTTTTTTACAAAAGGGCCTCTGTCATTAATCCGAACGATAACACTTTTTCCATTATTTAAATTAGTAACTTTGACAATCGTATTCATTGGAAGTATTTTATGAGCAGCCGTATAATCATACATATTGTATATTTCACCGTCACTTGTTCTCTGCCCGTTAAAATTTGGTCCATACCAGCTTGCAATACCCTCCTCGCTCCAACCCAAAGGAACTTTATGCAAAGGATAATAAACGTTTCCGTTAACTACATAAGGTTTTTTAGTGGGACTTTTAATATTTGAAGGCAAAACATAACTTTCATATGTTTGATACCGCTCGGCACATCCGGTAAATAATATAATCAAAAAAACTAACCCGAAAATTTTCTTCACTTATAACCTTTGAGGAATTTTCAATATTTGCCCTATTTTTATAAACGATGAGTTAAGTGCATTAACCTGCATTATTTTTTTATAATCGATTCCGTATTTTTTTGCTATTTCTCTTAACGTATCTCCTTTTTTTACTTTATAAGTTATAAATTTGGTACTCATAGGAATAAAAATTTTTTCACCAATATGAAGATATTTGCCGAATTTATTATATGCATATAAAATTTGCAATTTTACATCAAATCTTTTTGCAATCTCTCTTAATGTATCACCTTTTTTTACTTTGTAAATATATACGTATTTTCTGTTTTTAGGATTAAATCTTGCATAAAACAAAACCGATTTATTTGCAGGAATATTAATATAATAATTATAAGGCGGTGTAAAAGAATATTTTAATTGCATATTATGTTCTCTTAAAATGGAATATTTAATTCCTAAAATTTTAGAAACATAATAAAGAGACGTTCCGGGTGGCACTTTTACACTAATATAAGTAGGTTTAGTTATAGCTTTTAGTAATTGTTTTTGAGAAAATTGCATTAATTTTTGGTTATTAAAAAGAAAACTTATTGCCAATATTTTTAAAATATAATTTCTTGTTTCTTTTGGAATATATTGTCTTTTAATACCTCTTTGATACCTAAGTAAATCACTTAAAGTAATATTTACATTCTTTAATTTTTCATATAACCAATATAAATTAGCAAATTTTCTTCTACCATAATGTTGATATTCCCAAATTATTCTTCTATACTTTCTGATTTTTGAATTATATATACACTTTTTGCCAAGTTTTTTACATATTTTATCGACTTTTACTCTTACAATTCCTTCTATTATTCTAGCTTCCCCGGCATTATAAGCCATTATGGCAAGATACCATTTTCCAAAAAATTTATGTAAATTATCCAAATATTTAATAGCAGCCTGAGTTGATTTTACAGGATCTCTTCTTTCATCTACATAATTATCTATTTTCAATCCGTAAATTTTTGCGGTAGAAGGAATAAACTGCCAAAGACCAACCGCCCTTTTATCAGATCTTGCGTCAACATTCATCAAACTTTCAGCCATTACGACCGAAATAAGCTCTTTTGGCAAGTTTGACTTTTGAATTTCAAATTTTATAATAGGGTAAATATCCAACCCGTTTTCAAGAGAATTTATAAAATATCTGTTTTTATGTCTTAAATAATATTTATACGCTCTTTTTAAGTTTCTATTTTCAATAAAGTCGGTTTTTATATTCAAAGCTTTTAAAACATTAATATTACTATTTTCTGTTATATCGGCAAACACTACTTTAAAAACAATTAAAAAAATTACAAGTTTTTTCATATTTCAAAAAGCCTTTTTGCATTTTCGGTTGTTATATTTTCAACTTCTTTTTTATCAATACCCCAAAGCCCAGCAATTTTATCACGAACAAGCGTTGTATAAAAAGGCTCGTTTCTTTTTCCTCTAAACGGATGAGGAGTAAGATAAGGCGCATCAGTTTCTATTAATATTCTGTTTTTAGGAATTTTAGGGAAAATATTAACAAGTTTTTTTGCATTTTTAAAGGTAATGACCCCGCCAATTCCGTAATAAAAATTTTTACTGAGCTCCAAAAGTTGTTCAGATGCATTGAAACAATGAAACACACCTTTAATTTTATCAAATTTTTTAATTATCTCGTAAGTGTCTTTTGTAGCTTCTCTGACATGTATGATTATTGGTTTTTGAAATTCTTTTGCTATTTCTATTTGTCTTATAAACAATTCCTGCTGTTTTTTTCTTTGATTTTCATCTTTTACCCAATAATAATCAAGACCTATTTCTCCAACTGCCACACATTTAGGATGATTTATATTTTTTAATAGCAAATTATCATTATATTTGTCTATATCAACGGGATGAACACCTACTCCAAAATAGACATCTCCGTATTTTTCGGCAAGTTCAATTGCTCTTTGCAAATCCTTCGGATTAGCCGCAGGAATTATGAATTTTCCAACTCCTGCCTCTTTTGCCCTTTTTATTACATTCTGAACATCATCTATAAACTTTTCGTTATCCAAATGCGTATGAGTATCTATAATCAAATATATGCCTTTTTAAAGCAATTTTATCAAAAATCATTAAAAATAAAAAATCTAAATTTCCTTTCCCTATTCTTTATTTTCTATTTGTAATAATTACTTTTTGTAACATTTTTAAATAAAAAAGGCTATTTGATTGTAAAGTTTAGTAACTTTTATTATAATATTCAAAAACAATTAAGGAGATATAATGTCAAAACCAGTCTTTACAAAAGAAGAAGCTCTAGAATATCATGCAAAACCCGTTCCCGGAAAAATTGCAATTGAAGTAACAAAACCGGTTAGAAATTCAAAAGATTTATCAATCGCTTATTCACCGGGAGTTGCAATTCCTTGTCTTGAAATAGACAAAGACGAAAATCTTGCATACGAATATACAAACAAAGCAAATCTTGTTGCCGTTGTCAGTGATTCAACAGCTGTTTTAGGACTTGGAACACTCAAACCTGTTGCCGGAAAACCTGTAATGGAAGGAAAATCCGTATTATTTAAAAAATTTGCTTTTATTGATGCTTTTGATATTGAACTTAAAGTTCACGAAATCGATGAAATTGTAAATGTGGTAGAAGCAATTTCTCCGACTTTTGGTGGAATTAACCTTGAAGATATTAAAGCTCCAAAATGCTTTGATATAGAAAAACTCTCCCAAGAAAAATGCGATATTCCAATTTTCCACGATGACCAACACGGAACCGCAATTATCTCAGCAGCAGCAATTATAAACGGATGCGAACTTACAGGTAAAAAACTTGACGAAATTAAAGTTGTAGTAATTGGAGCAGGTGCAGCGGGATTGGCAGCTGCTGAAATGTATAAAGCACTCGGAATTAAACATATGATTATAACTGATTCAAAGGGTGCAATTACAACAAAAAGAACAGATTTAAACAAATATAAACAACCTTGGGCTGTTGATGAAGATATTGTAACATTAGCAGATGCACTTAAAGGTGCGGATGTTGTTGTAGGAAACTCCGTTGCAAATTGTATAACTCAGGATATGGTTAAAACACTTGCGCCTAATGCTATGCTTTTTGTTATGGCAAATCCTGACCCTGAGATTAAACCTGAATTAGCTCTTGAAGTTAGAGACGATTTAATAATAGGAACCGGAAGAAGCGATTATCCTAACCAAATCAACAATGTTTTGGGATTCCCTTTTATTTTCAGAGGTGCTCTTGATACTCACGCAAAAGCGGTTAATATGGAAATGAAAATAGCGGCTTGTCATGCATTAGCCAATTTAGCCAAAAAGAAAGTCCCTCAATATGTAAAAGACGCATACGCAGGAGAAAATCTTGAATTCGGACCTAAATATATTCTTCCAAAACCGTTTGATAGAAGAGTATTTGTCGATGAATCAGTAGCAGTTGCAAGAGCTGCAATTGAGAGTGGTGTAGCAAGAATTAAAGTAGATGATGTTGATAAATGGATTCAAGGATATAAAGAGCATCTAATTAAAATGCTTAAAGAAAAAGAAGGCATCGATTACGACGCTGAATAATCCTCTTTTTCTTTTTTATAAAAAAGGTAAATAATGGTAAAAATCGGTATTATTACAATGAGCGACAGAGCTAGTAAAGGAATTTATGAAGATAAAAGCGGAAAAGAAATAGAAAAATTTTTAAATGAAAATATAACTAATGAATTTGAAACAATTTACAGATTAATTCCCGATGATTTTGACACAATCATTTCAACATTAAACGAACTTGTCAATCTAAAATGCTCTTTAATTCTTACAACAGGTGGAACAGGACCTACCAAAAGAGACGTAACTCCCGAGGCCACAAGAAAAGTAATAGAAAAAGAACTTCCAGGATTTGGAGAACTTATGAGAATGCACTCACTTAAATATGTTCCAACTTCAATCTTAGCTAGAGGAATAGCAGGAGTGGTTAAAAATACATTTATATTAAATTTGCCCGGCTCTCCCAAAGCAATAAAAGAAAATTTAGAGGCCGTATGGGCGGCTATTCCTTATGCAATAGACTTAATCGGGGGAGATTATATTCAAAGCCCGAGTGCGTTTAGACCGAAAAAGAATTAAAGTAAAGCTTCGATTTTATTTTCAAGTTCTCTTATTCTTCTTTTCAATTGTTCATTCTCGACACGAAGTTGAGAATTTCTATTTTTTATAGCTTTTAAATCGTTTTTTATTTTACCAAGTTCGCTATCAAGCATTTCAAGATTTCCCAAAGAACGTTGCAATTGTATTTGATATTTTTTTATGAGTAACTCTGCATCTTTTAAAGCGTTTTTTAATTGTGTTTTTTCTGAAAAAACTTTTTCATATAAATGTTTATAATAATACATTCTGAAAATTAATATTAAAATTACTATAATAATAGTAGTTAAAAATATCCAATTAAAAATTATCAATTTTTTCTACCCTTCTTTGATGTCTTCCGCCTTCGAATTTCGCATTTAGCCATGCATTTAGAATAGATTCGATAACGCCTTTTCCTACAACTCTTTCTCCAAAACAAAGTATATTGGCATTATTGTGTCTTCTTGCCATTTCGGCGGTATATGCGTCATGACAAAGTGCCGCTCTAATTCCTTTATGTTTATTTGCTGCCAAACTCATCCCTATGCCTGTTCCGCAAATTAATATTCCCTTGCTTCCTTCATTATCAAGCACAGCTTTTGCAACTTTATGTGCAAAATCAGGATAATCGACACTCTCAGTGGAATAAGTTCCCAAATCTTCCACTTCAATTCCTTTTTTTTCCAAAAATTCAATCACAAACGGCTTAACCAAAAAACCCGCATGATCGGTTCCGATAAAATATTTCATAAAAATCCTTTTTTAGTGAATTATAACAAAAAGCATTTTAATTTGCTATAATCTTCATAAAAAAGGTTAAAAATGAAATTAGGGGTAAATATAGACCATATAGCTACAATCAGAAATGCAAGGAAAATAAACGAACCTGATCCTTTGATGGCTCTTGAAATACTAAAACAAGCCGGAGCCAATCAAGTAACAATGCATTTGAGAGAAGATAGAAGACATATAAACGATTTTGATGCTAAAAGGATAATCGAAAGCTCTTTTTTACCTGTCAATATGGAATGTAGCATCAATGAAGAAATTATTGATATAATCTGCTCTCTTAAACCTCATCGTGCAACATTGGTTCCAGAAAAAAGAGAAGAAGTTACAACAGAGGGGGGACTTGATGTAATCAAAAACGAAAAAAGAGTAAAAAAAGCAATAGAAAAGCTACATGCAAACGATATAGAAGTTTCTATGTTTATCGATGCGGATTTCGAGCAGATTAAAAAATCAAAAGAATTAAACGCCGAAATGATTGAACTTCACACAGGGAAATATGCAAATATATTTTTGGCACTTAATACAAACATCAATTTGACGCCCAATAAATTATATAAAAACATAAATAGAATGACATTAAAAAAAGAATTAAAAACAGAATTTAACCTTTTAAAAGATGCGGCAAAACTTGCAAAAGATATTGAACTTGAAGTTGCGGCAGGACACGGGCTAAATTATCAAAATGTTATTGAAATATTAAAAATAAACGAAATAACCGAACTAAATATCGGACATTCTATTATAGCAAATGCTATTTTCACAGGACTTTTCGAAGCGGTTAAAAAAATGAAAGATATTATAAATGGAAAATTTTGATTCGTATATAATTGCAATTAATATAATAATTTTTATGCTTTTAGCAGATCCTTTATTTAGAAAAAAAATAAACGAATGGTTTTAGAGTTTAAATTTTTTTATTTCCAAATCATTGGTAAAATCAATAAAATATAAAATTTCCTCTTGTTTTTTTATAAGAGTTTTAATCCCGAGCATTGCCTCAATACTTGCCACAAGAGTTACCATTGAAGGCATTTGTCCCCTTGTGTTTTGTTCTTTATGCGCAAATAAATCAAACGAACTTTTTTTAAACACTCCCACCTGCCCGACAAACTCGTCCACACTTGCATAAATCCAAGGGATTTTATGTTTTTTTGCAAATTTGTCTATTCTTTTGCGAGCATCAAAATTATCGCTTGCATCAAAAACCAAATCAACATCAATATCCAAATTTTCATCAAATTTTTTAGCGATAAATTCAATTTTGCTATCACATCTTTTGATTTTTTTAGCTAAAATTTTGGCTTTGTTTTTTCCTATATCATCTTTTGAGAACATAAATTGTCTGTGGAGATTATGAATTTCTATTTCGTCAAAATCAATTAAAACAATTTTTTTAAGCCCTATACAGCTTAATATCATACCCAGAGAATTCCCAAGTCCTCCGCATCCGACAATCAAAACACTTTTTTTAGATAAAATATCCTGATTTTCTTTTCCTATTAGCTGAATTTGTCTTCTATACATCAAACTCCCTAATCTCTTCAAAAACTCTCAAAGCCTGAAAATGCTCTTTTACATCATGGCAACGGATTATGCTTGCCCCGTTTCTAACGGATTCGATATGAATCGCTAGTGTTCCCGGAAGTCTTTCAAACGGTGTGGTTGAAATTTTTTCTTTTTTCATAATTTTATCAATCATCGATTTTCGACTTGCACCTATTAACAATTCGTATCCGAAATGCAAGAAATGTTCCAAATGTTTAATCAAAGCAACATTATCCTCCAATCTTTTTCCAAACCCTATTCCGACATCCAAAATAATATTTTTTATTCCGAAACTTTTAGCCTTTTTTATTCGTTTTTCAAAAAATTCATCAACTTCCAAAATCACATTTTCATAAAAAGGATTTTTTTGCATATCTTTCGGATTTCCTTTTTTGTGCATTATTACAACATTAGCACCGTATTTTGCCGCAATTTCCGCATATTCGTCGTTTTCCAATCCCGTTATGTCATTTGCAATTTTAAAGCCCTTTTGAAGTGCATATTCCAAAATTTCAGGTTTGAATGTATCAATACTAAACATCACTTTTTTATAAAGCTTGGTTTTATATATTTCATCAATTATGGGTTTTACTCTTTTGAATTCTTCTTCAATTCCCGGATATTCGCTTCCGGGTCTGCTTGAAACACCGCCGATATCTATTATCCTAGCTCCATTTTGTATCATTTTTTCAATTTGTCTAATCGCTTCAATTCCATGAAAACGACTGCCTTCAAAAAAAGAATCGTCATTGGCATTTATAACTCCCATTATTTTCAAAGGAAACTTAGGAAGATTAATAAATTCTTTTAGTTTTTTCGCAAGTTCTTTTAATTTAAAAGGTTGGGAGAGTTCTTTTTTGCTTAATATTTCAAGCTGGTTTTTATTACACAATAAAAGCGCATCAAAAATTTTGTTTTTGCAATTTGGAACACCCATCGGAACTGCAAGTTCTGCACCGATACTTAGGGCGTCCTGTTTTAATATATTTGCCGCAGCACAGGTTATGTTTTTGATATAAAAAAGATAAAAAGAGTGCTTTTTTTTCATTATTTCAATTCCCGTTTTATCAACACCCAATTTTTTCATTATTTTTTCCAGATTGACATCATTGTTTAATTTATATATTTTCATTATCAACCTTTAAAGAAAGCATTACGAGAGAAATTATCGCTTCTTTGTTCAGATTTAATTCTATCATTTTAACGGCTTCGGTTATTATTTTCATCTGCTCTTCATTGAGTTTTTTTTCTTTAATGATTAAGGCAAATAAATCTTTTATCGATTCTTTATCCAAATCGGAAGTCAAAAGTTCCAAAATATATTCGTTTGTAATTTTTTCAAGAGTTATCTTTTTTTCCGTTTCAAAATGTTTTTTTTCAACAAAAACACGCGAGAGTATAGTATCAAGAAGAGAATATTTCGAATTTGTAACAATCATAAATTCAACATTTTTCGGGGGTTCTTCTATAAGTTTCAAAAGAGCGTTTTGAGCAAAAATATTAAATTTTTCAGCGGCGATCACTATTAAGCGGTTGTTTTTATCCGATATATAAGCTTTTTGCTTGATAAAAGCCACATCGTCCACTTTTAATTCTTTAACTCTTATTATTTCATCCGTTTTTATTGTGGCTAAAAATCTGTCTATATCATTGGTAATAACGGCTTTGCTCAAATCTCCACCTCAGCGAATATTACTGCATTTAAACATTTATTTACAATATCGGCCAAATTAATAAGTTTATTATCCAAAAAAATATCGGTTGATTTGAGATAAAAATTCTTAGAAAGATCGTTATCCATAATCCAATAAAACGATTCTGGCTTTCTTCTTGCAAATTTCAAAAGCGGAGTTTCTTGCCCTATATACCAAAATATATAATTTTCAAAAGAAACATTAAGCATATCTTCTATCATATCAAACTGTTCGGGATGTTTTGCATAAGTAATTTGCGGGACAATGTCTTCCAACATATAAAACGGAAAAAATTGGGGTTTGAATTCATTGAAATTATTAATTTTATTTAAAAGATATTTTCCATACCATTTTCTTTGATTATCGGTTATTATAAATACACTTTTGCCATCAAGCACCTGATTTAAAAAAACGGATAAAAGGGGAACAAAATCAAGCCTCCTCTCCTCCATCCATTTATAATTTTTTTTTCTTATAAAATCAATTACAAAACGATTCAAATCCATTTATTTATCCAGTTCATAAGCTTTATGCAATGCTCTTACAGCAAGTTCACCATATTTTTCATCTATTACCATTGAAATTTTAATCTCGCTTGTGCTAATCATCAATATATTTATATTCTCTTGTGCCAATGTGTCAAACGCTTTTGCGGCAACACCGCTATGTGATTTCATTCCTACACCAACCAGACTTACTTTTGCAATTTCATTGTCATATTCAACGTTTTCGGCATTATTTTTATATTCTTTCAAAACTTCTTTGGTTAGTTCAAGTTCTGTTTCAGGAACGGTAAATGTAAGATTCGCTTTATTGTCTTTTCCGACATTTTGAATTATCATATCCACATTGATATTTTTATCTGCAAGTTTGTTAAAAATTTCCGCACTAATTCCGGGTCTATCTTCCACACCGAAAATACTAACCCGTGCCTGATTTTTATCAAGCGCAATTCCGCTTACCAAAACTTTTTCCATATCCTCTGTCTCCTTTGTAATCAATGTTCCTTTAATTTCAGGGTCAAACGAAGATTTAACTTCAATATCGACATTCAATTTTTTTGCAAGTTCTACCGAACGAGACTGCATGACTTTTGCTCCCAAACTTGCAAGTTCAAGCATTTCATCGTAACTTATAATATCGATTTTTCTTGCTTTTGGCTCAATCCTCGGATCAGTCGTATAAATACCGTCTACATCCGTATAAATTTCACATTTATCTGCTTTAAGAGCCCCCGCTATTGCAACAGCCGTTAAATCGCTTCCGCCTCTGCCAAGTGTCGTTACTTCACCTTCTTCATTTATTCCTTGAAATCCCGCAACTATTACAACTTTTTTTTCTTTAAGATATTTTTGCATATTATCAGGATTTATATCCATTATTCTGGCTTTTGTATGATCACTTGTTGTTTTAATACCGGCTTGTCTTCCGGTAAGTGCTATTGCTTCAATCCCTTTTGCTTGAAGTGCTATTGAAAGAAGCGCACTTGTAACCCTCTCGCCACTGCTAACAAGCAAATCAACCTCTCTTTGAGGAGGAGTTTTGGAAAAATGATTGGCATATTCCAAAAGTTTATTAGTCTCTCCCGCCATCGCAGAAACCACTACCACAACATTATTACCTTTTTCTTTATATTTCTTTACAATATTTGCGACATTTTCAATTCTTTCAAGTCCTCCGACACTTGTTCCACCGAATTTTTGAACAATCAGCATTCATTTCCTTTCTTTTGCGTTTTACATTTTCAAATCATCATATATTTATATTTTTGTGCTTTAAAAATAATTAAATTTATTCATTTATCTTTTCGATTTAAATATATCCCTCTTTTTTAAAATATTCCAAAACTTTTTTATAAACCGGTCTTTTGAAGGATTTAACATATTTGAAAATCTCATTTATACTCACAAATTTATACTCTTTAAATTCGGGAATTTCGGTATTTAGATTAATTCTTGCGCCGGGTTTTAATCTTACTAAAAAATATTTCTGTTTTTGACCGTCAAACGGATACATTTTTTTTGCAATAATTTTCGGGAAATCATAGCTTTGCCATTCGGGCATACTTGCAATTATCTCTACTTTATCCGTTCCGATTTCTTCTTTAAGTTCCCTATATAACGCCTCTTCGGCACTTTCTCCCTCGTCTATTCCTCCTTGCGGAAATTGCCAAGCGTCAATATCGTTTCTTTTGGCAATCATAACCTCGACTTTTTCAGGATATTTAGATGAAAGAATAATTGCGGCGACATTTGGTCTATATTTTTTCAATTTATCACCTTTTTTTGTAAAATTATATCGAATAAATGGAAAATGGAAAATGGAAAATGGAAAATTTATTATATATTCACATACCTTTTTGCGATAGCAAATGCAATTACTGTGCGTTTAATTCATATACAAATTTAAATCATCTTAAAAAAGATTATTTTAATGCAATAAAAACTCAATTTTTAAACGATAGTGAAAAATTCAATATAACCTCTTTAGAAACAGTTTTTGTAGGAGGCGGAACACCTTCTACTATGCCTTTAAGTTTTTACGAAAATCTTTTTAATCTGTTAAACCCGTTTTTAAAAAATACAAAAGAAATTACGATAGAATCAAATCCGAACACATCATTCGAATGGTTAAAAGAGATTAAAAATTTAGGCATTAACAGAATAAGCTTCGGGGTGCAAAGTTTTAATGATGAAAAACTAAAATTTCTAAACCGCAACCACTCTTCAATCCAAGCAATAAAAACAATTGAAAACGCAAAAAAAGCGGGATTTGAAAATATTAATATCGATTTGATTTATGCAACGGCTCTTGATACGTATGAACTTTTGCAAAACGATTTAAAAATTATTAATTCTTTACCGATAACACATATAAGCGCTTATTCGCTAATGATTGAAAAAGGAACAAAATGGGAGAATGATTATAGCAAAAGAAAAGAAGATGAAAAACTTGAAATATGGTTTATTGAACAAATAAAAAAAAGATTTAATTGGTATGAAATATCCAATTTCGGCAACCTATGCCTCCATAACCTCGGATACTGGCAGCATAAAGAATATCTCGGAATTGGAGCCGGGGCGGTTGGATTTAAAAAATGGAAAATGGAAAATGGAAAATGGAAAATTTTTAGGTATTATCCTAAAAGAAATATCAAAGAATATATAAAAAATCCAATAAATTATAAATATGAATATTTAAGCAATGAAGATTTAAAAAAAGAAAAAATATTTTTGGGACTTCGCTCGATTGCAGGATTTGATGAAAATATTTTAAATCAAAACGAAAAAGAAAAAGTAAATCTTTTAATTAATGCAAAAAAATTATATAAAAAAGAAAAAAAAATATATGCTTATGATTTTTTACTGGCTGATGCCATTACAACATATATTATTTAATAAATTTCATTCTTCACTTTACATTTTCAATTTTTCATTTATTTACCATGGAGCGATTTTACTCCAAAATCTTGCAAACCAGTTTTGATGAGTAAATTCATTAATATCCCCTTGGGATTTATATGCTATTTTTTCATCGGAAATATATTTTGAATATATCGTATTATCGGGAGTAATGTCCTGAGGTCTTATTACACCTGAAATTTTAATAATCTGTTTTTCACCGTTTAAGAGCATTTCTTTTTCACCGTAAATATAATAATTTCCGTTTTTAAGAATTTTTACAATTCTGGCGCTTATTGTAGTTTGAAATTGCTGTTTGGTATTTTGGGAACCAGAGCCATTAAAAGATCTTTTTGAATTCATAGAAGGCAAATTAAGATTTATTCCAGTATTTCCAAAATTATGAGAATGGCCGTTTATATTAACTCCTCCGCTAATTCCAGCGTTAAAACTTCCTCCGTTATCATTATTGGATTCGTCAAGTTTTTTTGAACTTTGAAATATTTGAGATACATTTTCTGTTATAATTACCGTAACAATATCATTAACTCTTTTTGCTTTGGTATCGGCAAATAAATTATCGGAATTGGTAAAAAGAGAACCGGGATTTTTAACAATTTCTTCATTTTTAGAAGGCATTTGCTCTACATATTTCGGAGGTGTCATACTTAAAGTTGGATCCATAGGATGCATGGAACAGCCTATAAAAAAAAATACTATTATAAAACTTATTGATTTTTTCAAATTCATCCTTTTTACTGAATAAGCAAAAAATGTTCCGATATTTAAATCAAGCCTTTTAATTTTAACACTTCTTTTTTTATATTTTTTTGTTTCATAAAATGTTCTCCTATTAAAAATGCATCGACTTTTGTTTGATGTAATTTTTTAATTGTTTCAAAGTTATTAATACCGCTTTCCGCAACCACTATGCAATTTTGAGGTAGTTTTGGAATAAGCCTTTCACTCAAATCCATATGCATCTCAAATGTTTTTAAATCCCTATGATTAAAACCGATAATTTCAGCTCCTATTTCAAGCGCTTTATTTAAATCTTCTTCGTCATGTATTTCAAACAAAACTTCCAACCCTATATTTTTAGCAAAATTATACAACCTTTGTAAATGATCCACATCAAGCGCTTTGGCTATTAACAAAATAAAATCCGCTCCGGATGCGTAGCTTTGGGCAATTTGAAATTCATCTATGATAAAGTCTTTCCTAAGAAGAGGGATTTGGGAAAATTCATTAATTTTTTTAAGATACTCAATTGAACCCTGAAAAAAATAAGGCTCGGTCAAAATACTCATCGCATCAGCGGTTTCGTTATAAATTTTAGCAATTTCAATTGGATTAAAATCATTTCTTATTACACCTTTACTCGGAGATGCTTTTTTAACTTCTGCAATAATCCTATACGGATTTTCAGGCGTAGATTTTAAAGCTTTTTTTACATCTCTAAATTTTCTTTTGATTTTTAAAAAATTTTCAAAATCTTCTTTATTTTTTCTTTTTTGCAAATCTTTTTTTGTCTGGTTTATGATTTTTTGAAGTATCATTCAAACACCTTTTGATTTTCTTTTTATGCATTAAAACTGTTTCATCTACATCTTCAATTGTTTTTATAATTTCCCAAGCTTTTTTACATTCATGGAGTTTATAATATCCCCATGCAAGCGAATCAATATACTCTTCATTATCAGGTTCAAGCATTAAGGCTTTTTTTACATATTCAATTCCTTCTTTCGGATTAATATTTTTATCTATCAAAACATAACCCAAAAAATTATATAAAAATGCATTTTTTCTTTTGGTTAAAATATATTTTAATTTATTTATCACTTCATTTACGGTTTGCTTATCCTGCGATGCATTATAAATATCCATTGTATATTTTATTAAATAATCAATATTTTTGGTTTTTATATATAAATCCATAGCAACTAACGCTGCTTTTTTATAACTTTTCATCTGTTCATATATATAAATCAAATATTCTTTATTTAAATTATATTTATTAATTAAATTTATAGCTTTTTCGTATTCTCCGTTATCAACATATAAATTCAAAGCCAAGATATAAAATTTATTATTATATTTTCCGAGTTTTTCATACATAAACGCCAAATTTTTCACATCATACAAAGCTTTGTAAATTTGTGCGATTCTTAGACATATTTCATAATCACATCCGTAAAGTTTGTAATGTGTTTGAAGATATGCCAATGCTTCATTATAACGTTTATTCTTAATAAGTAAATCAACTAAATTCAATAAATTTCGTTTAGTCGGATTTAATGCATATAAACTTCTTGAATAAACCAAAGCTTCATTATATTTTTTTTGTTTTGTTAAAATGTAACTCATCATTGAATAATAAAATTCATTCTTTTTATTAAATTCTTTGAGAATTTTTTCTTTCGCCCTATTTAATTCTTTTTTTTCAAGCATAGCAAAAATTTCATATTTAAATATCTTATTATCCCATGTTTTTTCCAAAAATAAATCCGCTTTTTTTATTACTTCATTATATTTTCTTTCAAAAAAAAGCATTTGAATATATTTTTCATAATAAATTTTTTTATCTGTTTTTTTATATAAAAATTTATAAATATTTTGTGCCTTTTTAAAACTTCCATTATTTTCATAAAATAACGCTTTTATAATATATTCATCTTCATTAGGAAAAGCTTTTTGACCTATTTGAGGTTGTTTAAGACTACATCCTGCTAAAAAAATCAATAAAAATAATAAATATTTAATTCTCAATGTTTAATTCTCCATTTTCAAGAATGCCCGGGCATTCTTTTTTTAGTTCTTTAATATGTGTTTTAAAATAATCCCAAAAAGGATATGTTCTGCATTGTTTTGGCCTAACGGGATAAATTGTGCAACCTTTTTCAAAAAAAATACAAGCAAATCCGTTTTTAAAAGGTTTTTCTTTTATGGAGTATTTGTATCCGACTTTTATCAAAAATCGTTCTTTAAATATTTCCATATCCATTTTTAAAAATTTTGCTATTTCCTCGATTTCTTTCGGATTAACCCAAATATATCCGCTCTCGCCAATACAGCAGTTGCCTTCACATTCTTTGCAAGCACCGGCATTAAATTTATAAGCAAATCCTTTTTTACTTATTAACTTTTCATTTTCCATTTTCATTCTCCATTAAACTTTTATACTCTTTGTATTCGCTTTTTTGTAAATTTCAGCTGCTTCTTTTGAATAATTTTCATCTTCAAAGCCTATCAATGGCGGATGTATTTTTGCAAAAGATTTCGCATGTCTTTTCGCTCTTATCAAAACAAGAGTAGCGTTTTTATTAATTCTCGGATAAAAAAATCTAATGTCTGTAATTTTTAAAGGTTTCGGAATTTTTGAAATTATATCATCTATTCTTTTTGCATCATAACAAAATATAAATTCGCCTCTCTCTTTTAAAATCTTATTCACCTTTTCAAAAAATTTCTCCATTGGCAAAAATTCTTCGTATCTTGCTATTTTTATAATTTCGTTATCGCTTTTTAAACTTCCGTTATAAAAAGGGGGGTTGGAAATCACAAAATCAAATTTTTCATCGAATCTGTAATCCAAAAAATCGGCATTTATGACATTTGCACTGAGATTATTAATGTTTAAATTTTTTAATATAAATTTACCCATAACGTTTTGTTTTTCAATAACATATAAATTTATATTCGGAAAATCTCTTTTAATCAAAAGTCCAAGAACACCGCATCCGCCTCCTACTTCCAAAACATCGCCTTTTATATTGAATTTAGATATGAAATCATATAAAAACATAGTATCGGAATTATAACAGTATCCGTTCGCAGGCTGATAAAGTTTTATTTTAACTCCTTTATTTTTAATGATATAATTTTATCAAAAAGGAATTAAATGATTATCATTCCTGCAAGGCTTTCTTCATCCAGACTTCCTAACAAAGTTCTGGCAAAAATAGGCAATAAACCTATGATAATATGGTGTGCCGAAGTTGCGAGTAAAGTTGACGATGTAGCAATAGCAACCGATTCGCCAGATGTTGTAAATATATGTAAAAAATACAATTTTAATGCGATTTTAACTAATAAAAATCATAAAAGCGGAAGCGACAGAATAAAAGAAGCATCGGATATTTTAGGACTTGATAAAAATGACATTGTCATAAATATGCAAGGAGACGAACCTTTTTTAGAACCTGAAATTTTGCAATCGGTAAAAAACGAACTGCTCAAAAATAAAAAAGAATTCAATATGGTAAGCTGTTATAAGGAAATCAGCGAACTTGACGCTGAGGACCCGAATTTAGTAAAAGTTGTAATAGACCAATATTCAAATGCCCTATATTTTTCAAGAAGCAAAATTCCATATAACAGAGACAATGTTTCACATATATACAAAGGTCATATAGGAATTTACGGATTTGATAAAAAAAGTCTTGATATATTCGTTTCATTAAAAGGACATCTCGAACATATCGAAAAACTTGAACAATTAAGAGTTATAGAAAACGGTTATAAAATAAAAATGATAAAAGTTAAAACCAAAAGTTTTGGTATAGATACAAAAGACGATTTACAAAAGGCAAGCGAATATGCAAAAAATAGCTATTAGCATAGGAGATTTAAACGGAATCGGACTTGAAATAGCCTTAAAAGCTCATGAAAAAATTAAAAAATGGGTAAAACCCATTTATTGCATAAATAGAAAAATGCTTGAAAAAGGAGCTAAGCTTCTAAATTATTCTATTCCTAATGATTTTGAAATTACCAAAGTTAAAGGGGATTTTGAAATAAATCCGGGAATTATTGATGCCAAGGCAGGAGAATATTCATATAAATCATTTTTAAAAGCAATTGAACTCGCAAAAGAAAATAAAGTCGACGCCATTACAACTCTTCCGATTAATAAAGAAGCATGGAGTAAAGCGGGAATAAAATATAAAGGCCATACAGAAGTTTTAAGGGATATTTTCAAAAAAAATGCAATAATGATGCTCGGATGTGAAGAGTTATATGTAGCGCTTTTCACAGAACACATCCCTTTAAAAGAAGTTTTTTTGAAAATCAAAAAGAATAGTCTCATTCAGTTTTTTATAAATTTTTACAAATCAACTCGTTTTGAAAAAATAGGAGTTTTGGCTCTTAATCCGCATGCAGGAGACGGCGGTGTTTTGGGAAATGAGGAAATAAAAGAGATAATGCCGGCAATAATAGAAGCAAACGAAATACTTGAAAAAAATATTTTTTACGGTCCGCTTGTTCCTGATATTGCTTTTACTTCAAAAAAGGGCAGGTTTATTGCCATGTATCACGATCAAGGATTAGCTGCCCTTAAAGCATTGTATTTTGACAAAAGCATAAATGTATCGCTTAATCTCCCTATACTTAGAACTTCCGTCGATCACGGCACGGCTTTTGATATCGCTTATCAAGGAAAAGCCAAAACATTAAGTTATGAAAATGCGATAAAATTTATCCTAATTCATAAAAATTGATTTATATCAATTTTTAATTTTTCATTTTTGTTATACTTAAAACAAAAAGGAGCTAATTATGAACTATTCGAAAATTATTCAAAAAACCCACGAAAGTTTTATCAAATTTATTTACGCAACAGTAATGTTTCAGGAAAATGACGTAAAAGAAAAACTAAACGATATAGCTCTTTTTAAATACAGACATTTGGTATGGCTTATGCAAGATGCTGTTAAAAAAAATGTGCGATTTAATATGGATTTTGATTATGAAGAGATTAAAAAAATAAAAGTTCAACAAGAATGCGAATTGCTTGAAGTTTTAAAAGACGATTTAAATGAAAATATCGCTTTTTACGAAGGGATTGACGATGTAACTGTTAACAGATTAAGAAACGACGATTCTTTTTTTATAAAAGAATTGCAAAAATTTGACGTTGAAGGAGAAATAATATCCTTTAATGAAAACAAAACCCTTCCCGAAACTGACTTGGATGAAAATGCAAAATCTGCCCTTGTATTTTTCTTAATGGAAGAAATATTCAAAGAATATGAGCTTATAACAATTTACTCTTATTTAAAAGCTCACAGTGATATTGCCGTTGCAAATTCAGCTTTTAGCGATTTAGCGTATGATTCAATATATCATCTTAAAAGATTTGCCGCTCTTGCAAGCAAAATGGGAGTTTTAACGCTTCCAAGAATTATTCCTCATGATAAGTATGAAAACATAGGTGTTGTAGAGTTTTTAAAAGAAAACATTGAAGAAGAAATGGACGCAGAAAAACAGTGTTTGATTTTGGCAGAAAAAATAGGCAATGAAGAATTAAGCGAGTTTTTATTATTTATATCCCGTCAAGAGCTTTATCACGGAGAATTATTACAAAGAGCTCTAAATGCAATAAAAGAGGATTAAGAAGAGTATTTGGCTAATACCTCTTCTGCTTCCTGATAACCAAGCTCAAACGCTTTTTTGTTAACTTCAACCGCTTTTGGTGGAACAGTCTGAATCATTGTTTCATATACCATCTCTTTATCAAGATTATTCATTCTTGTAGCAATGGCAAGTGCCACAACCGATTGGGTAATAACATTTCCGACTTTTTCTTTTGCGATGGTAATAACTTCAATAGGAAACATTTTCCATTTGGCTTTGTCATCGTCGCTCGGATAAACAAGATTCGGCTCATAAACGATAATTCCGCCTTCTTTAACACCTTCTTTAAACAACTGATAAGACTTATCGGCAACACTTAACATAAAATCGATTTCTCCGTCAACTGCATAAGGATAAAGAATTGGCTCATCATCCAAAATAATATCGACTTTTGTAGGCCCTCCTCTTACCTGAGAAGTATATGTTCCTACTTGTATTCCATATTTTCCCGCTCTTACATAAGATCTTGCCAAAATTTCACCGGCAAGAAGGACACCTTGTCCTCCAACTCCCGTAAATCTTAATTGCTTTCTCATTATTTACCCCTTACTCTCTCAATTAATTTATAATATTCTTCACAATATTCAGGCTCTTCTTTTTGATAAAGAATTCCTCTTGGTTTAATGCCTTTTTGTTTAAGTTCGTATTTTTCCTCTTCGCTTAATTTGTCCCATTTGGCTTTTGGCATTAATCTCTCTTCAATCCAATCCATATTTTTTTTAGCTTGACCGAGCTTGTTTTTTCTACCGAAATTTACATGACAATTTGAATGAACATCTACAAAACTAAAACCTTTATGTTCAAACGCTTTGACAAATATTCTTTCAAGTTTTTGAGCCTGAGCCACACTTTCTCTTGCTACAAATGTAGCACCCGCTCCTTTTGCTAATTCACAAGCATCAAACGTTGGGTCTATGTTCCCGTATTGTGTGGTTACTGACCATGCACCTTTTGGAGTTGTCGGACTGACTTGGGAATTCGTAAGTCCGTAAATAAAATTATCAACCAAAATAAAATTCAAATCAATATTTCTTCTACATCCGTGAATTGTATGGTTTCCACCAATTGCAAGCCCGTCTCCATCTCCAGCTACAACGATTACGTGTTTATCTGGATTTGCAAGTTTAATTCCGGTAGCATAAGCCACAGTTCTACCATGCGTGGTATGAACAGTATTTGCATCGATATAACTTGAAAATCTACCGCTGCATCCGATACCGGAAACTACACATATATCGTTTTTATCCCATCCGAGCTTAGCCATAGCTCTTATAACGGCCTTCATAATAATACCGTCCCCACATCCCCAACACCAAAGTGTCGGCATTTTATCGGTTCTTAAATAATAATCGTAATTAAATGCCATTTTCTCTCCTTATACCATTTCTTTTATTTTTGCTTTGAATTCGGCGGGACTGATTGATCTTCCGTTCGCTTTAAAAAGTGTTTCGAATTCAGCCGCTTTTTTACCGCTTGCTCTTTGAATTTCTTTAAAATATTGACCTTTGTTCATTTCCGCAACTAATATTTTGTCGAATTTATGACAAAGTTCATCTATTTTTTCCTCAGGAGAAGGCCATAAAGTAATAGGTCTGAATAATCCTACATTAATCCCTTCTTCTCTTAATTGTCTAATGGCTTCTTTTGCCGCCAAAGAAACGCTTCCATAAGCGATAATCATTATATCGGCATCATCAAGCATAAATTCCTCATAACTTTCAATCTCGTCTTTATGTGCCAATATTTTGTTAAACAGTCTGTCAATTAATTCTTGTGAAAGTTTTGCATCTTCTGTCGGGAATCCTGTCGGTCCGTGATGTAGACCAGTTATATGATATCTATATCCTTTAAAAAACGGATTAAGTATTGCAGGCTCGTCAGCCGGAACATTATAAGGCTCATACGTTGCCGGATCGCCTTCATATACTCTTCTGTTAACAATATTTGCTTCGACTTCTTCAATATCGGGTAAAACGGCTTTTCCAACCATATGACCGAGTGTTTCGTCAAGTAACACAAATACCGGTGTCATAAATCTTTCGGCCAAATTAAACGCTCTAACAGTTTCACTATAACATTCGTCCAAACTTCCAGCACATAAGGTAATTGACTGATAATCTCCGTGAGTTGGAGCCTGAGCTTGAAGAATATCTTGCTGTGCCGGTCTTGTAGGAAGTCCAGTTGATGGCCCGCCTCTCATAACATTTGTAATTACAAGAGGAACTTCTCCCATAAATGCAAGACCAATTTGTTCCGCTTTAAGAGAAATTCCTGGACCTGATGTATTCGTCATAGATTTAACTCCGCTCATACTAGCCCCAAGGGCAACAGAAATACCTGCAATTTCATCTTCCATTTGAATAAACACACCTCCGACTTTTGGAAGTAATCTACTCATTTCATGAGCAATTTCACTTGAAGGTGTAATCGGATATCCTCCAAAAAATCTACATCCGGCATCTATCGCCGCAAGAGCTGCTAATTTATTTCCAGTTGATACTACTTCTCTTGGCATTTATTCTCCTTTTAACTTTTTAACTTCGTTAAGTTTTTTAAACTTATATTCGTTTCTTTCAGCCACAAAAATACAAAAATCAGGGCATTCCAGCTCACATTCTCTACATCCTATACAATATTCCGGATGAGAAACTTTTACCATCTGCCCCAGTATATTATGAGGATCGGGAACCATTTCCAAAACCCCGGTAGGACAAAAATCAACACATAACTCACAACTTTTACACTTAGCTTCATCCACCCATACAGGTGTATTTTCCGGTGCTTTTAGTTTAAAATCTACATTTAAAGCCATTTACTCTCCTTTTCTTTTCTTTAAATATATGATACCTAAATAAACACTGAATATTATTTATTAAGAGCTTTTTTAAACAAAATTGTTACAAATGGTAATAAAATACTAAATGAAAAATGGAAAATGAAGAATTGAGAATTGAGAATGAAAAATAAATTACCAATACATAAATACACAAATAATCAGATTTATACTTTGACACTATTTTAACAGCAAAAAAGCCAAAAAATCATTTTGATTTTTGGCTTTAAATTATTTTCTTTCGCTTAGTGCTTTTGCTACCGTTACCCCTATATCAGCGGGAGATTCAACAACATAAGCACCAGCTTCTTTTAAAGCGGCCATTTTTTCTGCTGCTGTTCCTTTACTTCCACTGATAATCGCTCCGGCATGTCCCATTCTTTTTCCCTTAGGAGCTGTTTGTCCAGCTATAAAAGCAATTACCGGTTTTGTAATTTGTTCTTTAATAAGTTTTGCAGCTTGAATTTCAAGATCTCCTCCAATTTCACCTATCATAACGATTGCTTGGGTTTGAGGATCCGCTTCAAACATAGGTAGAAGTTCTTTATAACTAAGTCCTATAATTGGATCTCCTCCAATACCTACCGCAGTTGTTATTCCGTATCCGGCTTTAACTACCTGATTACTCGCTTCATAAGTTAATGTCCCCGATTTGGAAATAAGCCCGACATTTCCTTTTTTGAAAATACTCCCCGGTAAAATTCCTATTTTACACTCTTCCGCCGTAATAATACCCGGACAATTCGGTCCTATTGTTTTCATACCTTTTTTAACGGCATAATGTTTAGCGCTCATCATATCTTTAACAGGTGCACCCTCTGTTATGATAACGGCAAGCTCAATTCCCCCGTCCGCCGCTTCCATTACCGCATCAGAAACAAAAGCGGGAGGAACAAAAATCATACTCACACTTGCGCCTGTGGCTTTTACCGCTTCTTCAACCGTATTAAACACAGGTTTTCCAAGATGTGTCATTCCCCCTTTATTCGGAGTTACACCGCCTACAATCTGGGTCCCGTAAGCTAAACACTGCTCAGAATGAAACGTTCCTTCTTTACCGGTAAATCCTTGGACGATTACTTTTGTATCTTTATTAACCAAAATACTCATTATAACTCTCCTTTCGCAGCAGCAACGGCTTTTTGAGCACCATCTTTCAAATCGGTTGCAGCTATAATATTTTTTATATTTGCATTTCTTAAAATTTCAGTAGCTTCTTCGGAATTGGTTCCATCAAGTCTAACAACCACAGGCACATTTACTTCAACTTTTTTAGTTGCTTGTAAAATTCCGTTTGCAATTCTATCGCATCGAACGATTCCTCCGAAAATATTAACAAAAATACTTTTTACATTAGGATCGCTCAAAATAATTTCAAATCCTTTTGCAACCGTATCAGGATTTGCGCCTCCTCCGACATCGAGAAAGTTAGCAGGTTCTCCACCTTCGTGTTTGATAATGTCCATAGTAGCCATAGCAAGTCCCGCACCATTAACCATACAACCGACGTTTCCGTCAAGTTTGATATAGCTTAGCCCGTATTTTTTCGCTTCTATTTCGGTAGGTTCCTCTTCATCCAAGTCTCTCATATCGGATATATCGGGGTGTCTGTAAAGGGCATTATCATCAAATCCCATTTTTGCATCAAGCGCTAAAAATTTACCTTCGCCGGTTTTGATTAAAGGATTGATTTCTATCATTTCCGCATCATTTTCCACATAAACATTATAAAGCGCTTTTGCAAATTTAATAAATTCTTTTTGCTCGTCTTTGCCAAGTCCTAATCCAAAAGCAAGTTTCCTTGCATGAAAAGGCTGAAAACCGATTGTAGGATCTATTGCAACTTTTACTATTTTTTCAGGTGTTTTTGCGGCAACTTCTTCTATTTCCATTCCGCCTTCCGTGCTTGCCATCATAACCGGCATTTCAAGCGCTCTATCAAGAACCATTCCAAGATAATATTCGGCTTTAATATCCGCACCTTCTTCGATATAAACTTTTTTAACAATTTTGCCCTCAGATCCGGTCTGATGAGTAACAAGTCTCATTCCGATCATCTCTTCTGCAAGTTTTTCAACTTCATCCAACGTTTTGGCAAGCTTAACTCCTCCCGCTTTGCCTCTACCGCCAGCATGAATTTGAGCTTTTACAACCCATAAATTACCTCCAAGCTCTTCGGCCACTTTTTTGGCTTCCGGTCCGGAAAAAGCAACTCCGCCTCTTGGGGTAGGCACACCGTAATTTTTAAATATCTCTTTTGCCTGATATTCATGTATATTCATTGATTCTCCTTTATTTTATTTTTTCTCCCAAAGTTTTCTGCCTTCATCATATAAATCATTTCCAAATGTATCATTTACAACAACCACCGGAAAATCTTCAACTTCTATTCTTCTTACAGCCTCGGGTCCAAGTTCAGGATAAGCGATAACTTCGGCTTTTTTAATGGCTTTTGCTATTAAAGCCGCCGCTCCTCCTGTTGCACCGAAATAGACCGCTTTATATTTAACACAGGCATCTTTAACATCCTGATTTCTTTTTCCTTTTCCTATCATTCCTTTAAGCCCGTGTTCTATCAAAATCGGTGCATAAGGATCCATTCTATAACTTGTCGTAGGTCCCGCACTTCCAATAGGTTCTCCGGGTTTTGGAGGAGTTGGTCCCACATAATAAATTACCGCACCTTCAAGTTCGAAAGGAAGTTCCTCTCCATTTAGTATTAAATCCACAAGCCTTTTATGTGCCGCATCTCTTGCGGTATACATTGTTCCGCTTAAATAGACAATATCCCCTGATTTTAATTTTTCGACATCCTCATTGCTAAGAGGTGTTTTTAATCTATATTCTGCCATTTCTCATCCTTTAAATTGTAATATGTGCATGTCTGGAACTGTGGCATTGGATATTAACCGCAACAGGAAGCGAAGCGATATGACACATTCTATTTTCATAAGTTTCAATATGAACCGCCAAAACTGTCTCTGTTCCTCCCATTCCCATCGCACCGATTCCAAGTTTATTGAGTTCGTCTTTTAGCTCTTTTTCAAGCTCATTTAATTCAGGATCGGGATTTGGAGTTCCTATATTTCTAAAAAGAGCATGCTTACTCATAACAGCGGACATATCGAAACTTCCGCCGATTCCAACACCTACAACCAAAGGAGGACAAGGATTAGGTCCTGCATCGCTCACCACTTTTTTGACAAATTCTTTAATTCCTTCTTTTCCAGCAGCAGGCGCTAAAACAGTAGCACGGCTTACATTTTCGCTTCCCCCTCCTTTTGCTGCATATTCTATTTCTATTTTATCACCTTCTACCAAATCAAAATAAATTATCGGAGGTAGATTATACCCTGCTTTATCTTTAAGATTTGCCCTTGTAAAACAATCACAAGTGGAAGCTCTAAGATAGCCTTCTTCATATCCTTTTGCCGTCCCTTCGTAAATCGCCTCTTTTAAACTGCCTCCTTCAACCTTTACATCCGTTCCGACTTTTACAAAATAAATTGCAAGACCCGTATCCTGACACAAAGGTTTCCACTCTTCCTCCGCTATTTTCGCATTTTCGAGAAGCTGAGCCAAAACAGCTTGGCTAACTTCACTTTTTTCGTTTTCATATGCTTCTTCAAGAGCCTTTTTCATATCGGGAGCAAGATGTGTGGTAGAAAAAATTATCATATCCCGTATAGATTTTACAATATCTTCATACTTTACTGTTCTCATTTCTCATCCTTTAAAAAATTCTTTTTCCAAAACCTCAATCATTTCGGCAACAGCCCTTGTGGATTTTCTAAATTGTTCTTTTTCACAAGGATCAAGAGTAACTTCGATTACTTTTTCCGCACCATTACCTCCAAGCATTACAGGAACACCATTAACAACGTTTTTAACACCGTATTCACCATCGAGCAAAACGGCACAAGGAAATATCTGTTTGGAATTTTTCAAAATCGCTTCTACCATTATTGCGGTAGATTTACCGGGAGCAAAATATGCACTTCCTGTTTTTAAATATCCTACAATTTCGGCTCCTGCATGTTTTGTCCTCTCCACTACTTCATCAATCTCTTTTTGAGAAAGTAAATCGCTAAGAGGAACGCCGGCAACAGTGGAATATCTGGGAAGTGGCACCATAAAATCCCCGTGCCCTCCTATTACACTTGCTCTTATTTGACCTGCTCCGTAACCGAGTTTTTCATATATAAAATAAGCCATTCTCGCACTGTCAAGTATCCCCGCCATTCCTATAACTTGACTTCTTTTGAATTTTCCTATTTTCAATGCGGTATAAGTCATCGCATCCAAGGGATTTGAAACAACTATAATTATAGCATTAGGAGTATATATTTTAATGTTTTTTATTACATCTTGCATTATTTCTGCGTTTTTAAGCAGCAAATCTTCTCTGCTCATTCCAGGTTTTCTCGGAAAACCAGCCGTTATTACCACAACTTTCGAATCTTTTATATCTTCATAACTTTCTGCTGCTCTAACAATGGAATGGCTTCTCACGGCACTTGCGGCATGACTCATATCAAGTGCCTTTCCTTTTGCCCTATCAGTATCTCTATCAACCAAAATAATTTCATGAGCAAGCCCTTGCATTGCCAGAGAATAACCGACAATACTGCCTACATTTCCAGCACCTATAATTGATACTTTATTTGACATTTTTATCCTTTAAAAAGAGAAAAATTCCAAAAGGAATTATCCTCTTAAAGCATCAATAATTTTATTTAACGTTGCGCTTGGCCTCATATATCTTGCAACTAAATCCTCATCAGGATGATAATATCCTTTTATATCCGCAGGTTTGCCTTCTGCGGCTTTGATTTCATCAAGAATTTTTTGCTCGTTTTCTTTTAATTCTTTTGCAACAGGCTTAAACTTTTCTTCCAATTCAGTATCGCCGCAGTTTGCAAGTTCATTCGCCCAATACATTGCCAAATAAAAATGAGCTCCTCTGTTATCAAGTTCACCAACTTTTCTTTTAGGAGTTTTATCGTTTTCGAGATATTTCGCAACAGCTCTGTTTAGCGCATCCGAGATAATTTCTATTTTTTCGTTTCCGCTTTGTTTTTTGGCTAATTTTAGAGATTCGGCTAATGCTAAAAATTCTCCCAAGCTATCCCATCTTAAATGATTTTCTTTTAAAAACTGCTCTACATGTTTTGGAGCGCTTCCTCCAGCACCTGTTTCAAAAAGTCCTCCGCCAGCAAGCAACGGAACGATTGAGAGTGTTCTTGCACTTGTTCCCACTTCAATAATCGGAAACAAATCAGTTAAATAATCTCTAAGAATATTTCCCGTAACGGAAATAGTGTTTTCTCCTACTCTAAATCTTTTTAGAGTATATTTCATTGCAAGTTCAGGCGCCATAATATAATATTCAACATCGCTTAAATCGTATTTAGGAAGTTCTTCCAATACTTTTTTAATTAAATTCGCATCATGAGATCTATTGCTATCAAGCCAAAATACAATAGGATATCCGCTCTCTTTCGCTCTGTTTACGGCAAGTTTTATCCAATCTCTTGCAGCATCATCTTTTACCTGATAACCTCTGTAAATATCTCCTGCTTCAAGTTCATGGCTCATTACTACGTTTCCGTCTTCGTCTATTACTTTGATAAAGCCGTCTTTTGGAGGGAAAAATGTTTTATCATGACTTCCGTATTCTTCCGCTTTTTTCGCCATAAGTCCGACATTTTGAACGGTTCCGACTTTTGTAGGGTCAAATTGTCCGTTTTTGACCATATCGGCAACAATTTCTTTATACATTCTTGCATATGTTCTATCAGGAACAACTATTTCACAATCTTCCGTTTCACCATCAGGACCCCATCCTTGAAGACCGTTTTTAATAACGGCAGGTATTGAGGCATCAACTATGACATCATTAGGTTTGTGTAAGTTCGTAACACCTTTATCGCTATCGACCATATAAAGTCTTGGATTTTTTGCATAAATTTCTTTAAGTGTTTCTTTTATCGCATTTTGCTTATCCTGAGCTAATTTTGAAAGTTTGGCTTCAAGGTCGGATAGCCCGTTATTAGGGTTAAATCCTATTTCTTTAAGTTCATTAGCGAATTTTTCGAAAAGTTCTTTATAATAAACTCTTATAGCATCCCCGAACATTACAGGATCGCTGACTTTCATCATAGTCGCTTTAAGATGTAAACTGAATAAAATATCTTTTTCTTTTGCCTCATCAATAGCTTTTGCATAAAAATCTTTTAAAGATTTTCTATTTAAAAAACTTGTGCTTAAAATTTCATTCTTTTCAAGAGGCAATTCTTTTAAAATTTCTCTGTTTCCTTCATAATCTTCAAATACGAATGTAACCGTCTGATTTTTAGGAGATACAAAACTTTGTTCGTTTTGATAAAAATCTTTTTTATCCATATGATTTACATAAGATTTACATCCTTTTTTTACATCTCTCATTCTGTGTGGATGAGCTTTTGCATAATCTTTGACAGGTTTAGCAAGTCTTCTATCGGAATTCCCTTGTCTTAAAACAGGGTTAACGTTAGAGCCTATACATTTGGAATATTTTAGTTTTATTTTTTCTTCTTCTGCATTTTTCGGCTCTTCCGGGAAATCTGGCAGCGGATATCCCTGAGATTGAAGCTCTTTTACGGCGTTTTTTAATTGAACAACAGAAGCTGAAATATTAGGTAATTTAATTACATTTGCTTCCGGTTTATTTACAAGCTCCCCAAGATATGCAAGTTCATCTGGCTGTCTTAAATTTTCCGGCAACTTATCGCTAAACTCGGCAATAATTCTTCCCGCAAGAGAAATGTCTCTAAGCTCTATATTTACATCGGCGTCTTTTGTAAATGCCTCCACTATTGGCAATAAACTGAATGTGGCCAAATAAGGCGCCTCGTCTATTTTCGTCCAAACTATCGTCGGATTCATATAATCTCCTTTTTGTTTTTTTAAATTTTATCAGCTTTTTAACAATTTGTAACAATTTTAGTGTTTTGGAAAGTTTTTTTGTTACTAAAAGTAGCAAACAATGGAAAATGAAAAATGGAAAATTGGTATAATGGTATATTTGTTATTTGTATATAGAAACTTTGAACTTTGAACTTGAAACTTCCCATCTCTCATCTCTCATCTCTATTTCATTTGCACTTTTTTATATTTCTCAAATGCGCTTTATAAGTCGTAGAAAACAAATGATGTTTTCCGCATTTCACAAAATATAAATAATTAACTTTGGCAGGAAAAATCGCCGCTACTATTGCTTCTAAACTGACAGTGCATACAGGCTCTTTTGGAAGTCCATAAATTTTATATGTATTATAAAAACTATTATCATCTTTTATTCTTTTATCTGTAACCGGAATATGAGAATATTTACCATAATTTAAACTTCCATCCATTTGAAGTTTCATATGTTTTTTTAATCTGTTATAAATCACAGCTGAAATATACTTCATTTCATTTGCATTGCCAGCTTCTTTTTGAATAATTGACGCAATTATCAAATATCTTTTATATTTATCATAATTCCATACGCCAAAAAATCTATTTGCTATTTGTTTGTGCCAAATTAAAGATTTTTTGTATAAATATTTGCAAACTTGTTTTCGTTTCATACCGATAGGAAGCTCATAAGTATCGGGCTTGATAAAACCCTCGCTGATATTACAATAAAAATTAGGTAATTTAAGCTTTTTTGAGATTTCTTTAAAAATGAAATAATTTGTCTCCCCGGGTATTATCATTATTTTTTCAAGTGCCGCTTTATTATGAGTAAGTCTATATAAAAAATCGGCTTTTGTCATTCGTGTAGCTTTTAAATCAATCCATCCGGCTTGCGGATATCCCATAAAAAATATAAAAAATTTATCCACATTCATTATATCCACGCCACTTTTTTGTAATATTTTTATTGTATAATTTGTATTGCCGTTAGGAACATACACAACTCTTGATGTATGAACTTCTCTCGTAAGATAAAAAAGGGTAAAAATGATCAAAAGCGCAAAAAACTCCATAAAAGCAATTATTTTCGTTATTATATATGTTTTTTTCATTTTTTTTATATCCCTCTTTAAAGGCATTAATTTATATAATATTAAAATTCCTTATATAAAAACTTCTCATATATTTTTAAAAATAGATAAAAAATTAATATTTAAAGCAGATAATATTGATATTTTTTCATCAAAAAATTATCAAAAATCAGCTTTTAATCTTCATAAAGAATTTTATTTATTTTCCAAAATATTACCATTTTTTCAGGAAATAAACCTTAAAAATATCAAATATAACGAAAAAATAATGTTTAAAAATATAAAATTTTATAAAAACACTATTTTTATAAATTCAAACGACTTATATTTAAAAGGTAAATTCAAATTAAAATATAATGTATCTTATTTGAATTTAAATATTTTAAGATACAAAAATTATAAATTTAAAAATTTTTCTTCTATCTTTTATTATACTCCTAATTTCATTTTTGCAAACATAAACGCAATTTACAAAAACAAACCTGTTTATTTGGCTTTAAAAATCAAAAACTCAAATATTTACAATTCCATTTTTGTATCTGATTTACCGATTGAATACAACGATACAAAAATAATCTTAAAAAATTGTAAAAGTAGAGGCTATATAAATATTAATAATTATAATTTTTCCGAAAAACTTATATGTAAAAAAATATTGCTAAAAAATAAATTCACAGCCCAATTACTGAACAATAAAATAAAAATAAACAATAAAAATATACTTTTAAAAACAAAAAAAGCAAATATCATTTATCCTCCGTATAAAATATATTTATCCTTTTTAAACCTTTTTTATGAATTCAAACCTAAAATTTTAATGTTAAACGCAAAAAAAGAAAACACAAATTATAAAAATTACAAATTTTATTCTAAAAATTTCACTTTAAATTACAATTTAAAAAACAAAAATCTTTACTTATATACAAAAAATTTAAAATTAAATAATGAAATAAACTTTACATCAAAAGAACTTTTAATATACAAAAATGACAAAACGACCTTTTTCCTTAACAAAAATATTTTAAAAAATAAATATTTCACATTAAAAACAAAAAAAATAAATGGAAATTTAAAAAAAATATTTATAACCGACATAATAGGAAAACTACTTGATTTTAATATTTTTATCCAATCCCCTATTATCAACGTAAAAAACAAAGCACTCAAAACAAATAAAATTGTCATCAATAATATAAATTTTAATAATAATATTTTAAAATATTCAAAAAATTTTTTTACATTCAAAACACATACAACAACTTTATTAAATCATAATATTAAACAAATTTTAAAATATTTTAAAATCAATTTACCAATAATTCAAAAAAAAGGAAAAAACGATATCAAAATTTCACTTTCAAGTAATTTCAAAAATCTGAATATCAAATATAAAGTAAAATCAAAAAAAAGCCTTTTTAAAATAACTAATTTTTCCATACCATTTTTTTATAATGTTTTATCAATTAAAGGAAATAAAAAGAAAGCAAACATTATTGTTTCGGATTTTTTGTTTCCCTATCAATATTTAAATTCGAATATAGATGCAAATATTACTGTTAATTTTCAAAAAAAATATTTTAATTCTTTTGTTTATATCAAGAAACTGAATGTTGATAAATATCTTCAAATAAAAAATTTTCATGAAAAAATCGTTATGGATTTGATTAAAAAATATATTTTTTTGCTTAACAGTTCGATTTTTGTTAATCTAAATAATAAAACAATATATTTTTACGATTTAAAAAGACTTTTAAAATATTCGATTTTTCACGAAATTTTTGAAAACGGAGAGGCAATTATAAAACTCTTAAACGATAAAGTGGCTATTTTTGTAAATGCAAAATTAAATTATCCTTTAATTTTAAATCAAAAAAACCCGAGAGATATAAAAGCAAATCTTTTGATAACTAAAAATAATATTCAAATCAATACTAAAAATTCAAATGTAAAAATAAAAAACTTACAAAAATTAATGGCTTATGTAAAAAATACAAATTTTAATGTTATAGGATTGGCAAAAATTATAGAAAGTGTAGATAAATTAATCAATGAAATCACCAAAAAAAATTCGAAATCATATAATTTTAAAGCTATTGTTCAAGGAACAAATACAAATTTCATATATAAAAATCATAAATTCATTACAAAAAAAGCAACCTTTGAATATAATAAAGATTTTAAATTCACTGCAAAATATAATAAAAGTACTTTGAAAGGATTTACAAAAAACGGCTATTTATTAATAAAAGGAAAACATTACAATACCAAAACTTTAATACCGCTTTTATCTTTTTTCAAACATTTTTCTAAAATAGATTTAAATTTTATTTTGGTTCGCTCCCCCGAAGATTTTTATACAGGTAAAATTTATATAAATTCTGGAATTGTAAAAGATTTAAAAGCATTAAACAATATTATTGCTTTTGTTAATACTATTCCTGCAATTTTAACATTAAATACCCCAGGCTACTCTTCAAAAGGATATAAAATACAAAAAGGGTTCATAAATTATATTGTTTATAATAATATTCTATATTTGAAACAAATTAAAATAAACGGTATTAACCTTAATTTTAACGGAAAAGGATATATGAATTTAAATAAAAATTTAATCAAATTAAAATTAAATGTAACAATTAAACTGAAGCTTAAAAAAATACCTGTCATCGGAAAAGCTTTAAGCTATCTGTTTTTCGGAAAAGACGGATATTTACATGTCCACATTTTTGTAAATGGTAATACCAACGATCCGAAAATAACCAAAGATTTAGGTTTTGGAATTGAAAGCCCTTTTATTTTATTTAAAAGAGCTTTAACTTTACCTTTTAATATATTTTAATTATTCAAAATCTTCGGAAACTAAAACAAGCTGAAAATTTTCTTTTTTTATTACAACACTTCTGTTTCTCGGAATTTGTCCTTGTTGTTTTTTTAATCTGTCGATTTCTTTTTGAAGATTTTCTATCTCTTCTTTCAATTGCAAAATTATTTCAACTCCAGCCAAATTAACTCCCAAATCTCTTACAAGTGAGAGAATAAGCTTTAATCTGTCTATATCTCTTTGAGAATAAAGCCTCATTCTCCCTTCTGTTCTGCTTGGTTTAATAAGACCTTCTCTTTCGTATTGTCTGAGTGTTTGAGGATGAATATTAAGAATTTTACTTACCACGCTTATCAGATATACCGGTTCATCGTAACTATACATTTTTACCTCCTTTATCCTGGTAATTTTTCTTCCATCATTTTTGCAAGTTCCGAATCAAGCTCTTCTATTTTCGGAATAACCGGTCTTAATTCCAAATACAAATCTCCGCCTTTAACGCCGTATCCTTTTATTCTTAATTTTTGGCAGCATTTTGAGTTTTTAGGAACTTTTACATTAATATGCCCTTTAAATGTATCAATTCTTATTTTTCCACCGAAAATCATTGTTTTTAAAGGAACATCCACTTTTTTATATAAATCGTTTCCTTTTCTTTCCCATTCGTTTGAAGGCAAAACTTCAACTTCCAAAATCAAATCGCCTTTTTGATTTTTATAAGATTTGCCTTTTCCTTTAATTCTTAATTTTTGACCTGTTTTAATGCCTTCTGGGATTTTTACTTTTATACTCTCCCCGTTATAATTTATAGGAAAAACTCCTCCTTTTATTGCAACATCAAAAGGGATCTGTATTTTAGCATGAACATCCAAATCCGGTGCAAATCCTCCGCCAAATCCACCGAAACCGAAATCTCCAAAACCGCCGAAACCGCCGCTTCTTCCAAAACCTCCTCCGAAGATAGACGAAAGTATTTCTTCCAAATCTACATCTTTATGCTGACGATAGAAATCTTGAAAATTTTGACCATTAAACATATTATCACCCATTGCATCATACTGTTTTCTTTTTTCAGCATCACCCAAAATCTCATAGGCGGTATTGATCTCTTTAAATTTTTCTTCGCATTCTTTCTTTTTACAAATATCGGGATGATATTTTCTTGCAAGTTTCCTATAAGCTTTTTTTATTTCATCCTGAGTTGCATTTTCACTAACACCTAAAACTTCATACAAACTTTTACTCATTTCCCCTCCTTATACTACACCAATTTTGATTAAAATAATTATATAAAAAATTTGAGTGAATGTCAATCAAGCAGATTAATACTTTTGCTATTAAAATTTTATGTTACAAAAAGTAATATCAATTCCTAAATAAAATTAACATATTTTTAATAGAAAAATTTAACTTTAACCAATAACTAAGACAAAAGTGGAAGTTAAAGAAATTATAAAAATTGTTGAAGAATTTTTTGAAAAGTGGATTGAATCTCATTAAGTTTTTCTTTTGATTTTGCTTCAAATCTTGTAACCAATACAGGCGTCGTATTACTAGCTCTAACAAGTCCCCAGCCATCTTCAAAAACAACCCTTACGCCATCGACTTCGATAATATTTTTAATATGCAATTTTTCCTTGTTTTCGTTTAGATATTTTTTTAATCTCTCGATAATTTGAAATTTTTTCTCCTCCGTTGTTTTTATTTTCATTTCATCGGTATTATAAACCTTAGGAAGTTTTTTAAACTCGGCTATAAAATCAAATCCGTTTTTAATAAGCTCCATTATTCTAAACGTAACGTAAATTGCGTCATCTATCCCGAAATATCTGTCGTTAAAAAATATATGTCCGCTCACTTCCGCCGCCAAATCGCAGTTTTCTTTTTTTAAAAGCGTTTTTAAATTACTATGTCCCGTTTTATACATTATGGCTTTGCCGAATTTGTTAATTTCGTCATACATAATTTGAGTAGCTTTTACTTCACTAATAACGCACGGATTTTTCATATTTTTTGCAAAAAAATAAGCTAAAATATCTCCTTTATAATTATATTTTTGATCCAAAAATGCAATTCTGTCTGCATCTCCGTCATAAGCGAATGCAAATTTTCTTTTTTTCAAAGTTTCTTTTACAAATCTTAAATTCTCTTCAATTGTGGGATCCGGATGATGATTCGGAAAAGTTCCATCTGGCTTTTCGAACAATATTTCATAATTTTCAATACCGATACGCTCCAAAATATCTCTTAAAACAACGCCCGCCACTCCGTTTCCGCAATCAAACACTCCGTTTATTTCCAAACCTTTCAAATGAGAAAACTGATTTGCCATATAATCTATATAATCAGATCTTAAATCGTATTTTATTACACTATCATTATTTTCTATTTTAATATCGCTTTTTATTATTTTATCTCCCAACTCATAAATATCTTTTCCGTAAAAGGGCGATTTATCGATTGTAATTTTAAATCCGTTATATTCGGGAGGATTATGCGAACCGGTAATTTGAACGCTTCCTCCGATATCGACTTTACCGATTCCTTCAATGCATAACGACCTGAAATTTGCAAAATAATTGGCACCGGTGGGAAGCATACCGCCGCTTATTACTTTTTTGCCGGCCTTTTTTAATCCGCTTACAAGCCAATTGTGAAGCACAGGAGAATGAGTCCTTGCATCAAAACTTACAAATACATAATCACCATTTATTTTTTTACCAAGAAAATATCCAATTTTTTTAACAACATCTTCATTCAAATCCTTATTAAAAATCCCTCTTATATCATATTCTCTAAATATATGTTTCAAACTCTCTCCTTTTTAGTTTATTAGTATATTAGTATATTTGTGTATTTATAAATTTGAATTCTTATGGATATATTGTTAACAAATATACTAATAATATACCAATATACATTTTTAGCTTTTCATTTTATAATGTATCCACCAAAGCAAAGCAAATTTAGCTCCTGGTGTAATTACTTTATTTTCATCAAATATAAACTTTTCAATTTCGCTTCTCTTCAACTCAACAACTTCAATATCTTCATCATCAATCCCGCCTCCGGTATGAACCTTATCCTTATTTCCAACCTCAACATAAAAAATGCTCTGTTTTGAGCCGCTACTTCCTACATTCGAATATGTAACGGTTATTTTTTCCAATCTCCCAACTTCCACATCATATCCGCACTCTTCCAAAATCTCTTCTTTTGCCGTCATTTCCTCACTCATATCTTTATCGCAAAGCCCGGCACAAAGCTCATATGTAAACCCGTCTTTGTTTTTTAAAAAAACGGGGAGTCTGAACTGCTTAACCAAAATTATGCTATCCAAATCCTTATCATAAATCAAAACAGAAACGCTGTTCATAGAAGAACACACTTCCCAAACTCTGTTTTTGCCTTTGTATTTAAAAAAAATTTCTTTAAACTCTAAAAATTTTCCTTTGCATAAGATATTTATTTTTTGAATTTCAATCATCAAAAAGACCTTTTTCTTTTTTTGTTTTTAATTCGATATCCATATCTATTAAAACCGCAAAATTGAATTTTTCTTTTAAATACTTTTTGTGTGCTTTATCCGCAATTACGGTTTTTGCATGTTTTGTATGTTCAATAATATAATTCAATTCGTCTATTAAAAATTCATCGTTTTTAAGATTTGTTATAAGCACTTTTTCACTTTTTCCATATTCAGTTTCTTCAAAATTAGAATTGATAAAAACCGGCTTAAATCTTTTTATTTCAAATTCGAAAGTATATTTTAAATTATTGCTCTCAAAAAAATTTATCGCTTTTGCAAAATTTTTTTTGTAAACAAAAGGAAGATTTATAATTTTTCCTTCAAATTCACTTTTAAATAACGTTTTCATTGTTAAATTTATATTTTTGGGTTTTATTTCTTCGATATTTGGAAAAAAATCTTTGAATTTTTTATTTGAAGTAACGATAAATTTATCTTTAAAATTCAAAGCTTTTAATAAATCTTCAAAATCGTCTTCTATTACAATTACATTTTTTTCATCGGACATAGCTTTTATTATCTGCGCACTAATTTCATCTGAAAAGTATATTTTTGTTTTTATGTTTTCATACTTAAAAAGATTAAACACCGCCTTTTTAAAATCATCAACTCTTATCCAAGCTATTTCTTTATCCAAAACAGGAATATCCTCTTCGCTTATTATTGCGTAAGCTCCGTTTTTAACGGCTTGTCTTATCGAATTTATATCATTTGAAAAAAAGCAGCTTCCTCTGTTTACCTCATTCGCATCTTTTGTAAAAAACACAACCTCGCTTATAAACGGACGATTTAAAAGCTCACCGCCCGTGAGATTTACCAACGTTTCTATTTTCATTATTTGATTTTAGTTCCGAGTTTTTTCTTTTTCTCGGGTCTGATTAGACTAAATCCGTTTTCATCTTTTGCTCCTAATAGCATTCCTTCGCTTACGTATCCCATTAATTTTGCCGGTTTAAGATTGCTTACCACACAAACTTGCGTTCCGACAAGTTCATCGGGAGTGTAATATTCTTTTATCCCTGCAATAATTTGACGCACTCTTCCCTCTCCCAAATCCACTTCAACTCTTAATAATTTTTTTGATTTTTTAATTTCTTCGGCTGCAACTATTTCACCCACTTTCAATTCTGCTTTGAAAAATTCGTCAATCGTTATTAAATCGACAGGCTCTTTAATTTCAGCTTTTTTCATTAAAGGTTTTTCTATTTTCGGAAAAAGCGGAGGAATTTTTTTGATTACAAAATCATTTAAAAGTTTATTTTCATTAATTTCGTTAAATTTTTCGGTATTTATTTCAAATCCGAGAGTATTTGCGATTTTTGAAGTGGTTTTCGGCATTACGGAATGAAGATAAATCGCTACCATTGCAAGCAGATTAGCTATAAGTCCAAGAAGAGCCATTGCCTTTTCTTCTTGATTGTTTTTCATCATCTCCCAAGGTTTATAAGTATCAATCGCCTTGTTTCCTATACTTAAAATTTTCCAAAGTTCTTCTAAATATTTATGTATTTGCATTTTCCAAAGATATGTTTGTTCAATTTTGCCGATAATTTCTTTTGCTTCGTTTAATTCTTTCGAATAATATTTTTCCACCTTTTGACTTGAAATTTTACCGTCGAAATATTTATATGCCATACCTATAATTCTATTCAAAAGATTTCCAAGATCGTTTCCGAGATCATTGTTGATTCTATCAATAAGCGCTTTTTCGCTAAAATCACCATCAGCACCGAAAGGAACTTCCCTTAGCATAAAATATCTGAAATTTTCAAGTCCATAAGCATCGGCAACTTCTTTGGGATTTATTACATTTCCTTTGCTTTTGCTCATTTTTTCACCATCTCTCGTCCACCAACCGTGAGCGGCTATAATTTTCGGAAGTTCGTAATTTATACTCATTAAAAACGCAGGCCAATAGACTGCATGGAATTTAAGTATGTCTTTCCCGACTATATGAAGTTTTGCAGGCCAATATTTTTTAAGAAGTGTTTCGTCGTCGCTGCCGTATCCGAGTGCGGTCAAATAATTAAACAAAGCGTCAAGCCATACATAAACCACATGTTTAGGATCGTTTAATTCTTTTGGAAGTTTAATTCCCCATTCAAAAGAGGTTCTTGTAATTGATAAGTCTTTAAGCCCCTCTTCGACAAATCTTATAACTTCATTTGCCCTCGCTTCCGGTAAAATGGGTTTTTTTTCTTTTAGCCAACTTAAAATTCTATCCTGATATTTTGAAAGTCTGAAAAAATAACTCTCCTCTTTTATTATTCTCGTGGGTCTGCCGCAATCCGGACACAACTCGTCGTTTACAAGCTGGCTCGGAGCGACAAAACTCTCACAACTTACACAATAATGACCTTCATAATAGTCTTTGTAAATATCGCCTTTTTCATACATTTGCATAAACGCTTTTTGAACGCCTTTTATATGTTCCGAATCGGTCGTTCTTATGAATTTGTCATAACTGATTTCAAACTCGTCCCAAAGGGCTTTGAATTTTGAGCTTATTTCATCGGCATACTCTTTTGGAGATTTTCCTCTTTTTCTTGCCGCTTCTTCTATTTTTTGACCATGCTCGTCCGTTCCTGTTAAAAAAAACGTATCAATTCCTTTTAGCCTTGCATATCTTGCTATCGTATCGGCAATAATAGTTGTATAGGCATGCCCGATATGAGGCACATCGTTCACATAATAAATCGGTGTTGTCAGATAATATGTTTTACACTTATCGCTCATTTTTTCCCCTTATATGCTTGTAATACTTTTTTTATTTCATATTCGCTTCCGAAAAAACAAGGAGTGGTATCGTGAAAATAATCCGCTTTTAAACCCAAAAGTTCATTAACACCGTCAATCGCTCCTCCTCCGGCTTTTTTAAACACATAAGCAAAAGGAAACACTTCAAAAAGTTTTCTAAGTTTTCCCTTAGGTTTGTCGGTAGTTGCGGGATATGCAAAAAGCCCGCCGCCTTTAAGCAAAATCTGATGCAAATCAGGAACCATTCCGCCTGAATATCTTAGTCTATATCCTTCGCCAAAAAGCCCGTCAATCATTTTTTTATGATAATCGAACCAGTATTTTTGTGTTCCGCCAGGTCCTAATACTTTGCCTTTTTTTTCCAGATTTATCTCTTTTACAAAATCAAATTCATTTTTTTCCTCGTTAAACCTGAAAAATTCCACAACATCTCTTGCAACCACAAGTTCAAGTCTTGGACCATACACCACATAAGCGCTTGCTACGATATTTTTACCATTATAACCGTTTTCATAAATACCAAATATGCTCCCTACGCTCAAATTCACATCAATCAAACTGCTCCCGTCAAGAGGATCGTATGCTACAAAATATTTTCCGCTTTCTTTTGTTATCGGCTCTTCTTTTTCCTCGCTTATAATCTCTTTTACGCTTGAAACTTCCAATAAATAATCTTCTACGATTTTATCACTGATAACATCAAGCTTAACTTGAACATCCCCGCTTGCGTTTTGGCTTTCGATTTTGCCTGTATCTTTTGTTTTAATGGCTTTATTTATATCAACGGCAATTTTTTTAATACTTTCTATTATTTCGGTCATTTTCTCTCCTTTCTTTCATTCACCCTCTTTTCCTTCTCTTTTCCTCATCTCTTCCCAACTTTCCCCTCAAATATCAACCGCATTTTTCAACACCCAATCTATTATTTCATCGGTATTGTTTAAATCCAAAATTTCAATATTAGAAGGAATTTTGCTTTTATCCACACTATCATCAATAGCAACGGCTTTTATATATCTGAAATAACTCTCGTCCAGTTCACCTCTGAAAATACCGATTCTCGGAAGCGGCAAATATTTAAGACCTTCCACAAGCAAAATATCAAAATCGTTTATCATATCAATAATCTCATCAAGAGATTTTTGCCTGTGAGAAAAATATGTGGTTCTGGTAGGAGACGTAACAACCACTTCGGCACCGGTTGCAAAAAATTTGAAACTGTCTTTTCCCTTTTTATCAAATTTTGCCTTATCGGCTGGATCGTTTTTGATTATCGCTATTTTATAACTACTTATAAGTTTTTTGGCGATTTTTTCAATAAGGGTTGTTTTGCCCGAATTGCTTGGACCCGTAAATGCTACTGCTTTTCTCAATGAATTCCTTTTTTAGCATAATTTTATCAAAAATCATATCAAATTATTGAATAAATAAGAAAATTAAAAATTTTAATATTGAATAAATATTCATTTATTGATATAATTTGTCCATTATTTTGAAATTGGAGGTAAATATGGCTTCTTTTGTTATTCTAAACATTCTAATACCCTGGATTTTCGCTTTATGCGTTTATTTTTTTAAAAAAGACATTATCACAAATTTCCTTAGTTTTTTATTGTTGCCTATTTTAGCGTTTTTGTCTTTTAAAATTTTTTACGGAAATTTACCTATTTATATTCATACTTCGAAATTTTTTGATATTCTTATGGATATTTACGATTTTGGTCTTTTGTTTTTCTTTTTATATGTAGGTATAAAACACAAAAACGCTTATGTAACTTCTTTGGCTTTATTACAAATTACTTTGTTAATTATAGTATTGTCAATTCTTCCGTCTTCTTCAACAGCAAATATTTACGTAGATAAACTTGCAAGTTTTATTTATATAATAGTTGCTTTAGTAGGAACGCCGATAATAATTTACGCTACAAAATATATGGATTATAATGAAAAAAACAAACATAAATTCGTAGCTATTTTACTTTGGTTTTTAGGTGTTATGAATTTCGCCGTAAGTGTGAATAATATAGAATGGTTTTTCGCTCTTTTCGAAACAACTACCCTTGCTTCATACGCTTTGATTAGTTTCAGAAAAGACAAAGAAGCGGTGAATAACGGTTTACTTGCATTATGGATGAATCAAATAGGCGGAGTGGCTATATTAATTGCTTTGATGTTAATGGTAAAACAAAACGGGTATTATTATTTTACCGATATTTTAAACCATCCTAAAAACGTAGCAATTGCAGCTTTGGGATTTTTGTCTTTGAGCGCTTTGGTTAAAGGAGCTCAAATGCCGTTTCAAAATTGGCTTTTGGGAGCTATGGTAGCCCCTACTCCCGTAAGCGCCATTTTACACTCGGCCACAATGGTAAAAATAGCTCCTTATTTAATTCTAAGAATTGCTCCCGTAATTCATAATACACTTCTTGCCAAACTTTTAATAATCACGACAGGTTTTGTATTTGTAAGTGCCGCCGTAATTGCCTTAACACAAGATAACTTCAAAAGAATATTAGCATATTCGACAATTTCTCTTTTGGGATTAATGATGTTAACGGCGGCTGTGGGCACACCTATTGCAATAACTGCATCGCTTATTTTAATACTGTTTCATGCATTTGCAAAAGGCTTTTTATTCATTGAAGCCGGAATTTTAGAAAAAGCTTTTCATGTAAAATATATAACTCAAATGAAAAGATTAATAGAAAAAGCTCCTCTTACAATGATGTTTATCTTTTTCGGTTTTTTAAATATGACCTTTGTTCCTTTTGGTGCCTTTGTGGGTAAATGGATGATGATAGAAGAAGCAAGCAATTTTCTAACTCACGGAAGTTATATTTTGTTAATTGTTTTTGTAGGTGCCGGAAGTGCATTTTTAAGTATTTTGTATATGAAAGTTTTGGGAATTAGCGTAAGAAAAGCTCACGGAATAGAAAATATTAAATTTATACATTTACCTAAAACATTTAATTTCATATCTTTTTGGTATTATCTGTTTTTGTTGTCAATGGCAATATTTATAGCCCCGTTGATTTCAAATTTCATAGTTTCCATCGCCAAACATTTAACAAATTATCATATTAACATATATTCATCAAACTTATCGTTAACAATAAACAATTCCACTTTATATTTTTGGCAAATTTTAGGAGCACTGATAATTTTGACACTTATTCATATTTTGCCTTATTTTGTCAAATTCAAAGCGGATTTCGTCCAGCCTTACAACTGTGGGGAAAATCACCCTAAATATCTCGGAACATGGGATTTTGAATGCATTAAAAAATATGAGCCTTTCTTAATGGCTTTTAGCATAGCGCTTTTCATAATTACAGTGGTTCTTGGAGGAGGTTTATTATGATAAATTTATTAATAACGATTTTTGCTCCTGTTTTAGGAGGATTTGTTTTTGGAATCGAAAGAATAATAAAAGCCAGAATGCAAAGCAGAATCGGCCCGCCTGTATTACAGCCTTTTTATGATTTTTTTAAACTAATGGACAAAAGGGCTTATATTATACACTCTTTGCATGCGTTAATGGGAATAATGTATTTCATAGCCGAATGGTTTACCCTGGCTGTTTTGCTTTTAGGAAACGATTTGCTTATAGCGGTTTTTTTTCATGTTATAGCGGTTTTAGCATTAGTAATCGGGGCCAGCAGTGTCCGAAGCCCTTATTCCGTTTTGGGAGGACTTAGAGAGCTTATGCATATGATAAGTTATGAGCCTTTAATGGTATTGATGGCGGTTTCTTTTTATTTGATTACGGGAAGTTTTGATATCAAAACAATTCTATCCTTTAACGGATATCCGATTTTTCAAATGCCACTTGTTTTTTTTGCATTTCTTTTAGTAATACCAATGATGTTGCAAAAATCGCCTTTTGATATAGCAGAAGCCCATCAGGAAATCATAGGAGGTCCTGAAATAGAATACAGCGGTCCTTTTTACGAAGCCGTTTATACAGGTAAATGGATAGAATATATTTATGTATTTACTTTTGTTTTTCTTTTCGGCGGTAATCATTATTGGCTTGGAATTTTATTGGTTATATTCACTTTTATTTTTGTCAATTTGTTGGATAATTCGACAGCAAGGCTCGATTATAGAAAAATGGTTAAATTTTCATGGTTTGTATTAATTCCTTTGGCTGTTTTGAATATTATTTTAATAGCAATGTGGAGGTAGAAATGAAATTAAATAAATTCAGAAAAAAATCCCCTTGGATACTGCATTACAATACCGGCGGATGTAACGGCTGCGATATTGAAATATTAGCTTCTTTGGCACCGAAATACGATATAGAACGATTCGGAGCTTTAAATAAAGGCAATCCTAAACAAGCGGATATTTTACTTGTAACAGGTCCGGTAACAAAAAGATGTAAAGACGTTTTAAGAAGATTATATTTACAAATGCCAGAACCAAAAGTAGTCGTTGCAATGGGAGCGTGCGGACACGGCGGCGGTGTATTTAGAAATTTTTATCATGTGGAAAATGGAGTTGATAATATAATTCCCGTTGATGTATGGATACCCGGATGCGCCCCGCGACCGGAAGCTTTAATTGACGGTATTGTGGAAGCAATAGAAATTTTACAAACAAAATCAAAAGAAAAAGAATATATAAGAAATCATAATGAAATAATAGATAAATTAGGAGCAAAAGATGATTAATCCCCAAATGGAATTTATAAAAGTAACACTTGAAAATGTAAAAGAAACAATCAAAAAATGGTATGACCCGAACAAATATCATTATGTAACTATTAACGCTACTGATACGGGAGAAGATATAACAATAGACTGGATATTCAGCGATTTAAAAGAAAAAAACAAAATTTATGTATTCAGGGCGGAAAATATCGGTTATAAGGATTTTATTCCGAGTATAAAGGATATTGTAAAAATTTCATGGCTTGCCGAGTTTGAATTGGCGGATCTATTCGGATTAAACGTTCAAGACGCACCAAAAGGAGTTTTTTTAGAAAAAGAGAGTATTCAAGCTCCTTTAAGAAAGGAGACAAAATGGGAAAAATAACAATACCTTTCGGCTCTCAGCACGTAGCTTTGCCTGAACCTGTCAGTTTTTTATTTGATACTCAAAATGAAATCATTTCGGATGTGCATGTAAATTTGGGATATGTTCACAGAGGAATTGAAAAAGCCGCAATAACCAAATTCGATTATACAAACCTTGCTTTTTTACTTACAAGAGTTTGCGGACTTTGTTCCATAACACACGCAAGCGGATATATTCACGGACTTGAATATCTTTTGAATGCGGAAATTAGCAAAAGAGCCGAATATTTAAGAATGCTTGTAATTGAGCTTGATAGAATGCACTCCCACCTGCTCGCAAACGGACACGTAGCGGAAGTTGTGGGATATGAAAATCTCTTTATGCAGACATTCAGATACAGAGAAAAGGTAATGGAAATTTTAGAACGGCTTACGGGAAACAGAGTTCAGTTTGATTATTATACAATAGGAGGCGTTAGAAGGGATATCGATTTGGAGGATGCAAAAGAAATTAAAAAAGAGCTTTTAGAGCTAAAACCAAAATTAGAAAAACTAACAGAATTTTTCGAAACCGATTATACATTCGGCTTAAAAACCAAAAATATAGGAAAAATTACAAAAGAGATGGCTTTGGAATACGGAGTTGTAGGTCCTATTGCAAGAGCAAGCGGAGTTAAGACGGATGCAAGGGCGGAGTATGAATATCTGCCTTATAATGAAATAGGATATAAACTTCAAACAAGAAAAGACGGAGATGTTTTAGCAAGAAATTTAGTGCGTCAGGATGAAATATTAAATTCTCTTGAAATGTGTTTAAATATCCTTGATAATCTTCCAGAAGGCGAAATTAAAGTAAAAACCAAAGGAAGACCCAAAGGTGAAGTTTTTGTCAGGGTTGAAGCTCCAAGGGGAGAGTGTTTTTATTATTTAAAAGGCAACGGAAGCAAAATATTCGAAAGAGTAAGAATCAGAGTTCCGACTTATGCAAATTTACCTATTTTAAAAGATTTGTTTATAGGCGAAAAATATTCCGACGCTCAGGCGATAGTTTTAAGTTTTGATCCATGTATGAGCTGCACGGCAAGATAAGGAGAAAAAATGCTCAAAATGTTTATAGAAAGTTTTAAAAACCTAATTTCAAAACCGCAAACGCTAAAATATCCGTTTGAACCAAGCCCCGAACCGAAAAATTACAGAGGGACAATTTTTTATAACGAAGAACTTTGTATTTTTTGCGATAAATGCGAAAATATCTGTCCTCCGGGCGCTATTAAATTTGAAGTAATCGATATAGAAAACGGAAAAAAACAGTATAATTATAATCCATACCTTTGTATTTACTGCGGTGCATGTGTTGATGCATGCCCAAAATCCGACGAAGGATGTCTGAGTCAAAGCGATAAAAGAACTCCCGCCCTTGGAAGAGAAGTTGTTAAAAACAAAAAACTGGGATATTTTATCAATAAAATCGATAATCCCAGAGATTTTGAAAAAGAGTGGGAAAAATTAGAAAAAAGAGCAAAACTTTCAAGAGAAAAATTAGCCGAACACAAAAAACAGCAAAGGCTCAAAAAAAAAGAGCAGATTAAAAAAAGTAATTAATTTGTCAATTTTTTGATTTACTTCTTTTTTTTTATGTTTATAATTAATAAAAAAAGGAGTAGATATGAAAATAGCGTTTTTTGAAATAAAAAAAGAAGAAAAAGAGTTTTTTCAAAACGCTTTAAAAAATTTTGAGGTTGAATTGTTTTTTTTCAAAGAAAAAGCCAACGAAATAATTACAAAACCTTATGACTTTGACATTATATCCGTATTTATTTATTCCAAAATAGATAAAACAATTCTCGATAATCTCCCTAATCTAAAATATGTTCAAACCCGCTCGGCCGGATACGACCATATAGATATAGTCGAATGTTATAAAAGAGGAATTTTCGTAAGTAATGCCAAAGGATATGCAGGTCCGGCGGTAGGAGAATTCGCATTCGGACTTTTGCTTGAAGCTATTAGAAAAATTTATATAGCAATTGAGAGGGTGAAAGAAGGCGATTTGAACTACAAAGATTTAAAAGGAACTGAAATTGAAGGCAAAACAATAGGAATTTTGGGTATCGGAACCATAGGAACACAAATGGTAAAAATTGCAAAAGGATTCGGAGCAAATGTAATTGGATATACAAGACACCGCAAAGATTTTGTAAAAACCACACCTGTTTTGGATGAAGTTTTGGAAAATAGTGATTTTTTATTTATTGCTCTTCCTTTAACGCCTCAAACAAAAAACCTGATTAATTCTCAAAATATTAAAAATTTCAAAGGAACCATCATAATAAATCCTGCAAGAGCAGAAATTATAAGCAAAGATGTGTATGAAAACTTTGATGGGATAATAGCCGCTGATGTATTGCCTGATTGGAACTTGGCTAAAAAAGAAAATATCATAGCAACCCCTCATATGGCTTATTATACAAAAGAGGCCCTAAGGCGTATTATGCAAATAAGTTTTGATAACATAACGGACGTATTAAACAAAAAACCTCCAAGATTTTGTTTAAAAGAAGAATGTAAACAAAATTATAATAATTGTAAAGCAAAATAATGAAAAAACTGATAATTTTTATTTCGGTTTTTCTTTTTGCTTGCAGCTCAAACTGCCTTGAATGCCATCCAAAATTAAAACCGCTTGAAACAAATCCAAAAAACAGATATTATAAATATCATCATTTTTTAACCTCCTGCACAAAATGCCATCCAAACCATCCAAGCAAAGGAATGGATAAATGCGGAGCGGATTGTTTTGAGTGCCACAGCAGACAAAAACTGATAAATACTCCCATACCGCAACATCAAAAGCTTAAATCCTGTGTAAAATGTCATAAAAGTGGAAAAATTCTGGACCTTTTACATCCTGATGATAATTTCAATTTAATACCTTCTAAATAATTTCATCCGCTCCTATAATGGAGCTTATTCCGTATCTAAATCTTATTTTATTCAAAGCATTGTTTAAATTACTAAGTTTCAAATCTTTTTCATAATCAAACAAATTACTAACTTTTTTAAATTTCGACACACTTAAAGAAACAGAAACAATCGATTCTTCATAAATATCCGCTTTTATAAAAAGCTCTCTCATTGTGTCTTTTAGCAATAATTCATTAAAAAGTCTGTAAATTATTTTATGCGATTTTGATTTTTTAGAAGAAGCATATTTTATTTTTAAATAATAAAATGTAGGATTTAATCTTTTTTTAGCAATGATAAAAGAGAGATACCTGCATAAAATATAAATTCTCCTGATAATCTCTTCTCTTGAAAAAACCGGATCAAATCTTCTTGATATGCCTATGCTTTTTCTCTTTTCTTTTTCTTCGACCTTTTCGTAATCTTCCCCGATAATCCTTTTGTATAAAATTTTCCCGTTTTTCCCCCATGAATATAAATACTCTTTATTTTCAACCACATCTTTCAAAGTGAAAATTCCTCTTTCTTTTAATTTTTTTTCGATTTTCCTGCCTATTCCGGGAAATTTTTCTACGGGTATGTTTTTTATAAATTCATAAATATTATCTACCTTATAAATTCCATCCGGTTTGGCATAAGAAGTGGCGAGTTTGGCTATCCATTTTGCTTTGCTGATACCTATGGAAATAGGCAAAGCGAATTTCTCTTTTATTTCTTTTTTAAGTTTTTTTGCAAAATCAAAAATATCTTCCTCTTCCACCCACCCTCCTACATCTCCAAAAAACTCGTCTATGCTGTATTGTTCTATTTGAGGAATTCTTCTTTTCAAAAAAAGTTTCAGTTTATATGAAAGCGTATGATAGAGTTTGTAATTAGGAAGTAAAACCGTTAAATTAGGACAAATTTCAAGCGCTTCTTTTAATGTCGTCCCGGTTTTTATACCAAGAGCCCTTGCTTCATAACTCGAAGTTACCACAATGCCTCTGATTTTACCGTTTTCAATAAAATAGCTTCTGTCATACTCTTTTTTTGTAACAATTATATCCCCTGTAAAAGCTCCTTTGTTTAAGTTTAAAACCTCGTGTTTTCGATTTTCAAAAATTTCCCTGTCATTCCTTTTTACTACCACAACCGGTTTATTTGAAAGATTTGTATCGTAAATTCTATGAGCGGATACAAAAAAACAGTCCAAATCCATATGAAATATCATAATTTCCCTTTTATTATACATTTCTTGACAAATATTAACAAAAAGATATAATTAGAAAAGAAAAATTAACAAATTGTTAAGGATGTTTAATGAATTTTGAAGAAATTATTGAAAAAATAAAAGATATTCTCTCAAATGAAATAGGAGAGAGAAAAGTTTTAAACAAAGATGTAGCAAAAGCTCTCGGAATAACACCTGAGAATTTATCCGTGCTTAAAAAAAGAAACAAAATCCCTTTTGAAGAAATAGCGTATTTTTGTGCAAAAAGAAAAATATCTATAAATTGGCTCTTATTCAATCAACAAAGCGAAGAAATTTTCAAACAAACGGAAAAATTTTCCACCGTAAGATATTTCAAAGACATAAACGCTTCCGCCGGAGGAGGTGCAATAAATTTTGACGAAAGTTATGAGATTATTTATATCGATAAAAAAATCATAGATAAAAATTTGGACGCAATAAACGTTACGGGCGATTCAATGGAGCCGACCATTAAAGATGGAAGCACTATTTTTATAGACAGAAACGATACGAACATCATAAACGGAGGAATATTCGTAATAAGCACACCCGCCGGGGTTTTTGTAAAAAGAGTGAGATTAAAAAGCAACGCCAAAATAGAGCTTATATCCGATAATAAAGCATATTTACCGGAAGTGGTATCAGGAGAAGAGATAAAAATAATAGGCAGAGTCGTTAAGATTTTGAGTTGAAATATTTTTTTTCTATTTCGTTTGCAGGCAAAGGTTTCGAATAATAATATCCTTGTATATAATCAACTCCGTTTTCAAAAACGAAATCTTTTTGTTTTTTAGTCTCCACCCCTTCTGCGATTAAGCTTAAATTAAGGATTTTTCCTGTTTGAATGACAATTTTGGTAAGAGCGACATCATTTTTATCATCTGGGATACCGTCGATAAAACTTTTATCTATTTTTAACTTATCGATAGGCAGTGTTTTGAGTTTCATAAAATTGGAATATCCCGTTCCGAAATCATCGAGAGAAATAACAATACCCAAATCTTTTATTTGATAAAGACTTTTATTGACATTTTCGGCGTTTTGCATAATGCTCTCTTCCGTAACTTCAATTCCAAGATATTTCGTATCAAAATTATATTTTTGTATTAAATTTGTTAACTTGCTTATAAAATCTCTGCTTTCAAGCTGCTGCATTGTTACATTACAAGAAATTACTCCCGGATTATAACCTTTGTTTAACCATATTTTAATCTGTTTTATTACACTTTCTATTGTCCACAAATCTATTTTTTTTATAAATCCCTCATTAATGGCAACAGGTAAAAATTCTCCGGGAGAAATCACTCCTTTTTCAGGATGATTCCATCTTATTAAAGCCTCCATACCAGCTAAATGTTCATTTTTGTCTATTTGCGGCTGATAATGTATTTCAAATTCCGAAAAATCGTTCGTTTTCATCATTTTGATAAGTTCGTTTTTAATTTCCAGATATTTTTTCAATTTTCCGTCTATTTCTTTATTGTAATAAGCGATTTTTACATCGTTTTTTTTGGCATTATAAGCGCTCATAGAAGCTTTGTTGACCAAATCGTCAAAATCATTACTGTCAGTTTTGTTAAAAGCAATGCCAATTCTTACAGAAGGATATATCTCTTTTGAATCTATTTTGATACTTCTGCTTAATGTATCATAAACTCTTTTTATCAAATGAACAATATCATTTTTTTTATCAAACCTAATTAAAAGTATAAATTCGTCTATTTTTCCTTTTCCCAAAATATCGGTCCGTTTTATGATATTTTTCAGTTTTTCTGCGAGAATTTTTACTATTTTGTTTCCTATTTTATTTCCGTAAATTTCATTAATATTTCTAAAATCATTTACATCAATATCCATAACGGCAATATTTTGATTTTTATATTTTTCAAATTCTTTTTTCAAACATTTTCTATTCAAAAGTCCTGTAAATTCGTCTTTACACTCTTTTTCTCTTTTTTCGATTTCCAAAAGGAATAATTTCTCTTCATATTTTTTGAATCTTTTAAAAATTACTTCCGAAATAATAATTGCTATAAAAACAAAAACAATAAATAAAATTAAAAATAAAACTAAAAGCCTTTTAATTAAAAAACGAAGTAAAATTTTATTTTTCATTTCAAGCGAAAAAAGTCGTTTATTCAATTCATTCAAATATATTCCGCTCCCTATTGTCAAATCCATATTTTTATCATAAACTATAAAAGATATTTTAGGAATGGGTTTTCCGGAAGGATTATATGCCAGATATTCCACATATGCACCATTTGGGTGGGAAAGAGCGGCTTTTATCAGTTTTCTAACAATATAAACACCGCCTCTTTTTAAATTCCATTTGTTTTCGCCTATGAAAGATTTATTTATATGATAATAACATATACCTTTGGGATTATGAACAAACAGATATCCTTTTTTACCCCACCTGAACGCATCAAAAAGTGTGGCTATTTCTTTTTTGATTTTATTTTTTATTAAATCTTTATTTTCATAAACATAATAAAACAGATCTCCTTTCTTTTTAAAAACAACAATATATTTATTTGTATCTAATTTTAGAGGTTCTTTGGAAATTTTTATTTTTATATTCTGTGTTTTTATATCCTGTTTTTTATTTTTAATTATGATATCAAGTATTTCTTTTAATTTTTCTTTTTCATTGATAACGGAAATATTATAAATTTGATTTAAGACTTTCAAAGCGGTTGTTACTCTTTGTTTTGTGATAGTTTTTAGATTAGAAAAAAATTCGCTTTTAACAGCTTCTTTTTCTTTTGTATAGTAATTTTGAAATGTAAAATATATAATTCCCAAACTCAATAATAGAGTAATTAAACCTGAAAAAACAGGAAACCATAAAATCAATTTTCTATAAAAATTGTATTTTAGAGTGGTATTTTTCATTAAAATCCGTTTTTGATTTGATTTTATCAAAAATTAATCGAGTTTTCCACTTGCTTTTTGTATTATTGGTAAAAATTCTTTTTTTTTGTATATTTTCCCGCCCATACTTGCCAAATGTTCGCTTGGGACTTGACAATCAATATATTCTATCCCGTTTTGATGTAAAATATCGCAAAAATAAATCAAAGCTAATTTGGAAGCGTCGCTTTTTATATGAAACATACTCTCTCCGCTAAAATATTTGTTTATTGCAACTCCGTAAAAGCCTCCCACCAACTCCCCTTCGTAATAACTCTCAACCGAAAGGACAAATCCAAGCTCATAAAGTTTTTTATAGGCTTTTTTAAATTCATTGTTTATCCATGTTCCGCTTTCGTGCTTTCTTTTTACATTTGAGCAGTAATTTATCACATCGTCAAACCTGGTATTTATTTTAAATTCCCATTTTTTACTTCTGAGTTTTTTAGAAAGTTTTTTGGTAATATTAACTTCATCGGTTTTTAAAAGCATTCTTTCGTTTAATACAAACCAGTGAAAAAGCCCGTCATTATCCTGATACCAAGGAAAAAAACCGAGCGAATACCCTTCTAATAATCTTTTAGGATGCAAATCGTAACTCGCACCTACAAATCCGTCTTCAAACTCTTCATAAGGAGAAGGAAATTCAAAATCATCAAGTAGATAAAGCGGAGGAAATTCATTTACTTTTATCATTCTTTTTCTTTAAAACAAACTTTCCTTTAACAAAATCTATTTTCACTTCACCTCCGCTTTTAAGCTCACCAAAAAGTATTTCATCGCTCAAAGGTTCTACGATTTTTTCTTCAATAACCCTTGCAAGCGGTCTTGCCCCCAAAGACGGAGTATAACCTTTTTGTGCAAGGGATTCTTTTGCTCTTTTTGTAAGAGTGATTTTTACTTTTTTGTTATTTAACCTTTCTTGAAGTTCATTTATAAATTTATCAACCACCATAAGAACCGATTCTTTGCTTAGAGGTTTAAATCTGACAATACTATCAAGTCTATTTAAAAATTCGGGTGCAAAAAATCTATGGATTGCCTCTTCTTTAAATTCGCTAAATTCTTGCATAAATCCCAAATTTTGACCTTCTCCTACTCCAAGATTGCTCGTCATAATCAAAACGACATTTCTAAAATCGGCTTTTCTACCGTCATTATCCGTAAGCGTGGCATTATCCATAACTTGAAGTAAAATTTGCACAATATCAGGATGTGCTTTTTCTATTTCATCCAACAATAATACCGTATGAGGATTTTTTCTTATTGCTTCGGTTAAAAGTCCTCCTTTTTCATATCCTACATACCCGGGAGGCGAGCCTATGAGTTTTGCAACTGAGTGTTTTTCTTGATATTCGCTCATATCAAATCTTAAAAAATTAATCCCGAGAATATTTGCAAGCTGTTTGGCTATTTCCGTTTTACCCACTCCGGTAGGTCCTACAAAAAGAAAACTTCCTATGGGTTTATCTTCTCTTGTAAGACCCGCTTTTTTTCTTTTAATTACTTTTACAAGTTCTTTTATCGCTTTTTCTTGTCCGAAAACTTTTTTATTAAGATTTTCTTCCAAAGATTTAAGTTTTTCAATCTCATTTGCGCCGGCGTTTTCTTTGGGAATATTTGCTATACTTGCAACGATTCCTTCTATATCGCTTTTTGTAATAAGTTTTTTGCCTCTTAGTTTATATTTCGCCCCCGCTTCGTCAATCAAATCAATTGCGCTATCTGGCAGATATTTTTCTCTTAAATATTTTTTAGCCAAAATTGCGGCTGTTTTTATTGCTTTGGCAGAATAGCGAACATTATGAAATTCTTCGTATTTTTTTTGAAGACCTTTTAAAATCTTAACCGTATCTTCAATGCTCGGCTCCGCTATATCGATTTTTTGAAACCTTCTATTAAGCGCTTTGTCTTTTTCGAAATAATTTTTATATTCTTCATAAGTGGTGGCTCCTATACATCTAATTTCACCTTTGGCAAGAGCCGGTTTTAGCAAATTCGCTACATCCATTTTAGAATCCCCTGCCGCACCGGCACCAACAATCATATGTATTTCATCGATAAATAAAATTGGCTCTTTTTCTTTTTTAAGCTCTTTAAGAATTGATTTTAATCTTTTTTCAAATTCACCCCTGTATTTTGTCCCGGCAATCAAACTTCCCATATCAAGAGAATATATTTTTTTGTTTTTTAAAATATCCGGAACTTCTTTTTTGGCTATTTTTTTCGCAAGACCTTCAACTATCGCCGTTTTCCCGACTCCCGCTTCTCCAACCAAAACGGGATTGTTTTTTTTGCGTCTTGCCAAAATTTGAATAACCCTGCTAATCTCTTTTTCTCTTCCTATAACATCGTCAAATTTTACTGCCTCTTTGGTTAGTTCCATAGTAAATTCTTTAAGAGATGATTCTTTTTTTATCTCTTCTATTTCGCTTTCCACGTCTTTTATTTCCGTAACATACTCTACAATTTCAACCTTTTCTATACCAAATTCTTTTAATAATTGCGAAGTATAACTTGTCTCATCTTCCAAAAGAGCAATAAAAAAATCAATCTCATCGGCAACCGGTTTTCTTATGCCTTGAAGATGATTTATCATTCTTTCAGTAGCTTTATGAAAAGCCAATGTTTCGGTTGGATTTACTTCAACTGGAACTTTTTCTATATACCTATCGAGATAATAATCAAGCCCTCTTCTTACATAATCCACATCAACGCCTATATCTTCCAAAAGATTTCTTATTTCTTTATGTTTGAGCAAGATATAAAAAGCGTGATCAACGGTAATATATTCGTTTTTTCGTCTTTTTGTTTCATTTATTATGTTTGATAAAATTTTTCTAAGTGATTCAGTTATATTCATTTACACCTCCTCTATTTTCGCCCTAAGCGGAAATCCGACCGAGCGTGAGAGTGAGTGCACTTTTTCAACTTTCATTTGTGCAATTTCATATGGATACACTCCCACGCTTGCACTGCCTTCTCTATCCACTTTTAGCGTTAAATTTATAGCTTCTTCTTCACTTTTTTTAAAAACGGTTTTTAAAATCTCTATTACGAAATCAAATGTCGTATAATCATCGTTTAGTAAAATCACCCTATAAAGTTTCGGAGTGATTATTTTTACATCGTCTTTTTCGATGATTTTAGTCGGCATTACTTTCTCCTATCATTTTCCACATTTCATCTTCGCTTAAAATTTTAACTCCAAGTTTTTTCGCTTTTTCGAGCTTGCTTCCTGGATCCTCTCCCACTATAACGTAAGTGGTTTTTTTAGAAACCGAATTGCTCACATGCGCCCCAAGATTTTCAAGAAGCTCTTTTATCTCTTCTCTTGGTTTTTTCATAGTTCCTGTTAATACAATTCTTGCATCAAGAAAAGGAGAATTTTTAACCTCTTTTTTCTCAGGGTTTTTAGGTTCAATATATTTTATAAGCTTTTCAATTCTTTCTTTATTTACACGCACAAACTCTTCAATAGATTTTACCATCTCAGGTCCAAATCCGTCAATTTGATAAAATTCCCGAGGGTCGTGTTTGTAAAAATCAACTCCAAATTTTTCACATATTTTTTTGCTGGCGACCTCTCCTATATGTTCAATCCCCAAAGCATTTACAAACCTCCAACACTCTATTCCTTTTGTGTTTTTAATGGCGTTTATTAAATTTTCCGCTTTTTTTCTTGCAAATCCGGGAAGTTTTTCAAGATCTTCCACTTTTAATTTAAACAAATCGGTTACATCTTTTACAAGACCTTTTTCATATAAAAGTTTAGCCACACTCTCCCCAAGTCCTTCTA
>JALVTJ010000062.1:13574-18064 GCA_027036005.1 Nautiliaceae bacterium | reverse complement strand
GTAAAAAAAGGAGATATTTTATTGAGCAAAAAGCCTAAAATAAATTTTTTAATATCATCATTGAAATTTGCATCAACTATTACCAAATAACCGTTTTTTAAACTTTTTGCTATATCGATGAAAGTTGTATATTTCAGATAATTTTCATTAAAATATTTTTCGTTATTTGCTATATTAAGCTTGTCAATAATATCAATTAATCTTTTTTTGAAGTTTTCTTTCAAGTTTTTATCAACTTTACATTGTTTAAAAAGTTCAAGAATTTCATTTTTTGTTTGTTGATTATTTTTGGAAATTTCATCAAGTCTATTTTCAAGTTCTTGTATTCTTTTTAAAAGCAAATTAATCATTACCTCTCCTTAAAAGTTCTTTTGCATATTCCATTGCCTTTTGAGATTTTTCTTTTCCGCCGATAATTCTTGCTATTTCTTCGATTCTTTCGTTTTTTGAAAGTTCTTTGACAAATGATTTGTTTTTGTTTTTTGTAACTAAAAAATGTTTATCCGCAACACTTGCAAGCTGGGGCTGATGAGAAATTGCAAAAATTTGATATTTCTTACTGAGAATTTTCAATACTTCTGCAACACTCATACTCTCTTCACCGCTTAAATTTGAATCGACTTCATCCAAAAACAAAGTTTTCTCGTCATCACTATATTCAAGTTTAGCCCCGAGCATTGCAACTCTTAATCTATTGAATTCTCCTGTTGAAATAGTGTTTATATCAATATCATTAACTATAATCTCAGCTTCGTCTTTGCCAAGATCATTAAATTCGGAATAATTGATTTTAATATTTGCTTGGGGCATATAAAGTTTTTTTAAGAAGTAATTCAATTTGTTTATAAAAATTTTTGAAGCTTCAATTCTTTTTTCGTGAATAAATTCGCTAAGATTAGACAATTCGTTTTCCATAACTTCAAGTTCTTTTTTTAATTTTTCTTTTTCAAAGATAAGGTTTTGCAATTTTTTAAACTCTTCTTCTTTTTCTCTTAAATATTCCAAAGCGGCATCAATAGAGCCGAATCGTCTTATTAATTCGTTTAATAAAGAAAGTCTTTCCAAAATTTCTTCGATATTTACATTTTCCAAAAATTCCGCTTTTTCATTTGCTTTTTCAAGCGCAAATCTTAATTCGTTCATAGCGTTTGAAAAAAATTCGCTTTTTTCATCTATCATTTCGAGAAATTCATATACAGCACTTTCAAAACGGAATATATTTTCAATTTCAAACGCTTTTTCTTTTATTTTTTCTATTTTTGAGAGGTCTTTTTTGATTTTCATAAGTTCTTCAAATTCTTCCGGCTTAGGATTTATATTTTTGATTTTCTCTATTTCGTATTTCAAAAATTCTTTTTTTTCATTTGCATTTTTTTCGGCTATTATTAGATTTTGAAGTTCTTTTTGTTTTATTTTGTATTCGTAAAAGAGTTTTTTATATCTTTGTAAGTTAACATAATAATCTTTCTCTTCTATTATTTTATCCAAAACAACAAGAATGTTTTCACTTTGAAATTCTTTTATTGTCCTTAGTGAAAGATAATCTATAAATTCTTCCGAAATTTTTCTCATCATTTTTTTACTTACGGCCTGATTGTTTATAAAATATCGGTTTTTGTTTTTTTTGATTTGTCTGAAAATTATTTCATCGTCGTTTTCAAGTCCGTATTTTTCAAGCTCTATTTTATTGTTTACAATAGCTTCTCCAATTTTCGCATTTACATCGAAAAATCCGAAAATAGATAAAATTCCTCTCATTAGCACCGATTTTCCAGCTCCACTTGGACCTGTAAATACAATCAAACCTTTTGAAAATTCAAGCTCGACTTCACTAAATTCAAGCTCCACCTCTTCGAAAGTAACATATTCTTTTAAATAAACTCTCTCAATCATTTGCCCTCGCCCCAATGAAGCTTTTCTCTTAAAACGTCAAAATAATTTCTTTTAAGCCTGTGTATAAGGCGTGTAGGTTTTTGAGCCTTTTTTAAAACTATTTTATCTTCTATTGTATAAATCTCTTGTCCGTCTATTATCAGTTTTGCGACTTCTTCTTTTACTTTTGCTTCAAGTATAAAATTGCTCGGCAAAACCAAAGGCCTTTGTGTAAGAGAATGGGGGCATATAGGAGTTAGAATAAAACTCTCCGTCAAAGGATACACAACAGGCCCTCCGGCACTCAAATTATATGCAGTGGAACCTGTTGGAGTTGAAAAAATAAGCCCGTCTCCTCTGTATGTGTTTAAAAAACTTTCATTTGTATCCACTTGAATATTTATCATTGATGAAATTACGTCTTTGCTTATTACCACATCATTAAAAGCATAAAGTTTTTTATCCTGATAAGTAATTTCAATAACCATTCTTTTATCGATTCTATATTTGCCTTCTAAAAACTGATTTAAGAATTCTTCTATATTATCAGGATTAATATCCGTTAAAAATCCGAGATTTCCAGCATTTATCCCTAAAACCGGTTTGTCGTATTTATATGCTCTTCTGCTAACGGAAATAAGAGTGCCATCTCCCCCCAGAGCCACTATAAAATCAACGCTTGAACACATTTCGTCAAAATCAACCCCCAAAAGCCCAAGTGCTTTTGCCGAAAACGAATCAATTAAAACATCAATATTTTTATTTTCGAATATATTTTTTATTTTTAAAAACGTATTTTTGAGTTCCGAAGTGTTTTTCGGTTTCAAAACAAAACCGGCTTTCATTCTTTGCCTTTTTTATAGAAATTATATCAAAGATAATTTTTATTTATAAAAAGAAAAATATTTGCAATTAATAATTTTTTTCGTTATAATTAGCAAAAAGGAGTTTATTATGAAAAAAGAAAAATCAATCGAACTGTTAAATAAAGCGATAGCGGAAGAATTAAGTGCGATACATCAATATATGTATTTCCATTTTATTTTGGATGATTTGGGATATGATTTGCTTGCAAGCATTTTTAAAAAAACGGCAATTGATGAAATGCTGCACACCGAAATGTTTGCCGAGAGAATCTTGTTTTTAGGCGGAGAAATAGAAATGAAACTTTCAAGCGAAGTTGAACATATCAGAGATCCCAAAGCAATGCTCGAATGGGCTATGAAAAGTGAAGAAGATGCAATGGATATGTATAACGATTTTGCTCTTCTTGCTTCAAATGAGGCAAGAGATTCCGGAACAAAACAATTGTTTGAAAAAATAATAATGGATGAAGAAAGACACTTTGAAACATTTGAAACAGAATATGAAAATCTTCAAAAATTCGGGGATAGATATCTTGCTCAACAAGCAATGGAAAGAAGTAAAAGAATGGGAGCGACAATACCAAAAGTCTAAGTTTTTAAAAAAACAATAAATTCTTTCCTTGCCTTTTCTGCTTTATTTAGATATTTTAATTTTTTTAAAATAATTTTAGTTGGGTTATATCCAAATTTTTTCATAAGTTTTTCGCATTTATAATAATCGTGCATCAAGCCTAAATTATCCTGAATTTTTTTCAAATATTTTTCCAAAGACGGATTTGTGTATCTGCATTTTTTAACTTCTATTCTTATTTTATGAAGAGTTTTGTCATTTTGTCCCAAAAACGAATCCAGCAATAAATTTTTGCATTTTTCCAAACTCAAAGCTTGTTTTTCAAATTTTTTTTCGACAATTTCATTTTTAAAGTTTTTCAAAAATTTTAAAAATTTTTTTCTTAATTTTTTATGTTTTTTTTGAAGATATTTAATTATCTTTTTCTTTTTGCAAATGCATTTTAATACATCGGTATCTCTGAGTTTGGAAGATTTTTTTAATATATTTTCCAATCCTTTATCGGTTTTGTTTTCCAGTGAAAGTAAAGAGATTTTTTTTCTTGCCTGCACTCTCAAATCGTGTAATATATCGGCATCATCTTTTTTTATGTATTTTTTTAATAAATTTTTCATATAATACCTTTTTACAAAGGATTTAATTCTAAATATATTTTATTATATCACATTTTGTTATAATTTCGACAAAAAAAGGAAATTGATGAGAAGCCATTATTGTGCGGAACTTAATGAAATGAATGTTGGGGAGGAAGTCAAACTTATAGGATGGGTAAATTCCCACAGAGACCACGGAGGTGTTATTTTTATTGATCTTAGGGATAGAAGCGGAATTATACAAATAGTAGCTGATCCGGCCGATAGCAAACAAGCTCACTCCACAGCCGAAAAAATAAAAGACGAATATGTAATCAAAATAGAAGGCAAAGTGAGATTAAGAGGTGAAGGGCTTGAAAATCCTAAACTAAAAACGGGAAAAATAGAAGTTGTGGCATCTTCGCTTGAAATAGTAAATACATCAGAAACACTTCCTTTCCAAATAGGCGATAAAAACGTAAATGAGGAATTGAGACTTAAATATAGATTTCTGGATTTAAGAAGCAAAGATATGCTTGACGGATTTATTTTAAGAAGCAAAGTTACAAAAGCTATAAGAGATTATTTTGATAAAAACGGATTTATTGA
>JALVTJ010000062.1:0-13474 GCA_027036005.1 Nautiliaceae bacterium | reverse complement strand
CCTATTTTAAAATTTTTGAGTGAAGAATCATTAAAAAGAATGCTTGAAAAATTAAATCTTCAAACGGGTGATTTGGTCTTTTTCGGAGCAGGAGATAAAAAAACGGTTCTTGATTATATGGGAAGATTAAGAATCAAAATAGCAAAAGATATGAATTTAATAGACGAAAACGAATACAATTTCGTATGGATTGTGGATTTTCCAATGTTTGAGCGTGATGAAAATGGCAATCCGACCCCTCTTCACCACCCTTTCACAATGCCTGATATGAATACGTGGGATGAAGAAAATTTTGAAGAGATTAAATCGATTGCATATGATCTGGTTTGTAACGGATATGAAATAGGTGGCGGGAGTATAAGGATTCACAAAGAAGAAATTCAAGAAAAAGTATTTAAATTTTTAGGAATAGATAAAATCGAAGCAAAAGAAAAGTTTGGATTTTTACTTGATGCTCTTAAATTCGGAGCGCCACCTCACGGAGGTTTTGCCCTTGGACTTGATAGAGTCATTATGCTTATGAGAAAAACGGATAACATTAGAGATGTTATAGCATTCCCAAAAACGCAAAAAGCACAATGCCTTCTTACAAATGCACCAAGCGAAGTGGATAAAACACAACTCAAAGAATTACATATAAGAATAAAAAAACCAAAAGTAGAAAATGAATAAAAAAATAAATAATCTTTCTTTGGCCGATTTAAAAACGGGTGATGTTTTTAAAATTATAGATTTTGACAAGAGCTGCGGCAATTTTAAATACAGATTGCAAGATTTGGGAATACATAAAGGTCAAATGGGACAGATTCTAAACAAAACCCTTTTTGGTCCCGTTGAATTTGAAATTGATGGGCGTAAAATTGCAATAGGTAGAGGAATGAGCAAAAAAATTTTTGTAAAAAAATTTAACTGCCCGATTTTATAAAAAACGAGTAGATGAGTGAATGGGTTTATGTATAACTCATATTCCCATCCACTCATCTACCATTAACAACATAAGGAGTAACAATGAAAAAACTGTTTTTAATCATAGGGGCGCCTGGAAGCGGTAAAACCACGGATGCGGAGCTTATTGAAAAAAGAAATCCGGATTTGATAAAACACTATTCCACCGGAGATTTATTAAGAGCGGAAGTTGCCAGCGGAAGCGAGCTTGGTAAAAAAATAAAACAATATATAGACAACGGTAAACTTGTTCCATTGGAAATTGTTATAAATACAATCAAAAATGCAATAGAAAAAGCAGATAAACCTGTTGTCATAATAGACGGTTTCCCAAGAAGTGTGGAGCAAATGAAAGCGTTGGATGAGATGTTAAAAGAAAATAAAAATATTGAACTGGTAGAAGTAATAGAGGTTGATGTAAGCGAAAAAGTGGCAAGAGAGAGAGTATTGGGTAGAGCAAGAGGGGCAGATGATAATGTTGAAGTATTCAATAATAGAATGAAAATTTATCTTAAACCGCTACCGGAAATAGAAAAATTCTATTCTACACAAAACAAACTTGTAAAAATAAACGGCGAAAGAAGCATTGAAGAAATTGTTGATGATATGGAAAAAGAGATAAAAAGCAAAATATAATGAAAATTTTTCAAGTAATCATTGGCACCGAAATATTAAACGGCAGAAGAGAAGATAAGCATTTTAAATTTTTAAGGGATGAACTGCTTAAAAGAGGATATGAGCTTTTTGCCTCTTTTATCATAAAGGACGATCCGAATTTAATGGAAAATATTTTTACTCTTATTAAAAATACTCCCGATTCTATGCTTTTTTGTTACGGAGGGATAGGCGCTACTCCTGATGATTACACAAGGGAAATTGCAGCTAAGGTTTTCAGTGGTAATAAAATGACTTTTAATGACGAATTCAAAAAACTAATAGATAAAAGATTTCCGAATGAAGATAATACGAATAAATATTCTTTGGCCCTGTGGCCTGAAAATGCAAAACCTTTATGGAATAATCCTGTAAACAAATTCCCCGGATTTTATATTCAAAAGAGATATTTTTTTATGCCCGGGTTCCCTCAAATGGCACATCCTATGACACAAGAAGCACTTGAAAAATTCTTTCCTCTTAAAGAAAAAAAGGAAAGATATACATTAATCGCTTTTGCAAAAGAGAGCGAAATGCTTGAAATTATGAAAAAAATTCCAAAAACGGTTGAATTTTCAACTCTGCCCAAACTTGATTATACATCTGAAATTTCTTTTGCCGGAAAAAATGCAAAAGAAATTTACGAATGGTTTAAAAACGAATTAAATAAAAAAAAGATCAAATATAAGGAGCTACCATCTATTACTTATTAATAGCGATCAGTATTATTATCATTGTTTTTGCTTTTTTAAACTTATTTTCGGCAAAAAAAATAAAAAAAACAACCGAAAATTACATTTACGTAGCCACAACAAAAGCGGGATATTTTATAGGTGCGGTCATTTTTTCACTTGCTCTTTTGGTAATAATGGCCTTTCAAGCAATGCCGTATGAATTTAATTTCAAAATATTTTCGATTCTTTTGTTTTTTTTGTCTATTTTTATTCTCTCATTAAGTCATTTGATTTATCATATAAGTGCAAAAAAGAAACTTTCGGATTATGAAGAATATTTTAAAAAATTCGGTGTCGATTTAAAAAACACATGTCAGCTTTTAATGTTAAAACATATTCTTTCAAAAGAAAAAGACGAAGAAAAAATAAAAGAAATTTTTAAGTTAAATAAACATTTATGCGATAAAAAAAACTAATTTTTATTTTCGCACCTTAATTTTTCTTGCACTTTGATATGTTCAACTCTTTCTATCAAAACATCAAGTTCTTTTAATTGTTCTTCACATTTTTTTTGAAGTTCTTCTTTTTTTTCATTCAATACTTTTAGCTGTCTTTCAATCTCCTCAATAGGAATTGCACACTGTTTTGCGGCTTCTTCTTCTTTTTCCAACGCCCACTGAGTAATTTTTTGAATAAATTCTTTTAGCATTCCTTCTCCTTTTGTATAATTACTTTAATATTTTATCATAAAGGAAAGCGATGATTCTTAACGATTATAAAAAAGCTGCCGAAATTATTGAAACTTCAAAATTTTTGGTTGCTTTTACAGGTGCTGGGATAAGTGTTGAAAGCGGTATTCCCCCGTTCAGAGGGCCCACGGGGCTTTGGAGCAAATACGATCCTAAAATACTGGATATTAATTTTTTCTTAACTAATCCCGATATCAGCTGGAAATATATAAAAGAAATTTTTTATGATTATATGCAAAATGTAAATCCAAATATTGCACACTATTTTTTGGCTAAGCTTGAAAATAAAGGTTTATTAAAAGGAACAATTACGCAAAATATCGATAATTTGCATCAAAAAGCAGGTAGTAAAAATGTTGTGGAATTTCATGGAAGCGCAAGCAAATTAGAATGTATTAAATGCAAAAGAAAATTTTCTTTAAATTCCGTTTCACTTGAAAGTTTACCGCCTCTTTGTCCTAAATGCGGAGGAATTTTAAAACCAGATTTTGTTTTTTTCGGCGAAGCCATTCCAAAAGACGCTTTTGAAAAATCTCTTTTTTTAATGCAAAATGCCGACGTTCTTTTAGTTATCGGAACGACAGGCGAGATTATGCCTGCAAGCGAACTTCCGTATATTGCCAAAGACAACGGGGCGAAAATTATTGAAATTAATATTCAAAAATCAAACTATACAAACAAAATAACCGATGTCTTTTTAAAAGACAAAGCAACAGAAGTTGCAAAAAATCTGGAAAAAGAATTAAAATTATAATCCCGGAATCCTCGGAATTTTATTAAATTTTGAATTTTTATAATACCAGCCCCACCCCTTTTTCATCCAATGACCGATTATCGGTAAAGGAATCATTATTGCTCTTTTGTTATCCCTGAATACAAATGCCGCTGCATTCCCAGCATCCATTACACATAAAATATTAATATGCGAAATATATTCAGCTCTTTTTTCACTTCCTTTTTCCATTTCATTAATATTATAAGCCACATTTCTTGCCATAACCTCTGCCAAATGTCCCTGTTTTGCTCTCCAATCAGGTCCGTCTATTGCAGCACTGTCTCCAATTGCAAAAATTTTATATTTATCAGAACTTGTTTCGTCAAAGTTATGTAAAACTTCACAATATTCGTTGATTTTTACAAATCCGGCTTCATTTAAAGGTAAATCCGAGTTTTTCAATACTTCATGCCCGTCTCCGGCAGGAATAAACATTGTCAGATCACTTTCTAATTTAGAATCATCTTCAAATATCACACCGTCTTTAACAAATTCTTTGATTTTTTTACCTTTAATATAATTAATATTAAGTCTTTTAAACCAATTATCCATAGCTTTTAGAGCTTTTTCTCCCATTCTTGCACCCGGTTTTGGCATCGGAGCAAAAAAAGTAATTTCAAATTTATCTCTAATACCGAGTTTTCTTAATTTATAATCAATATTAAACATAACTTCAAATGCAGGACCACCTCTGACATTGCTCGGATCTTTCGGATTTCCTCCAAATCCGAATGCAAGTTTACCGTATCCTTTTTTAATCAATTCATCCAATTTTTCTTTAATTTTTATAGATTCTTCCGGTTTACCACAAATTGATAGCGTATTTTCAATTCCTTTGTGTCTTATTTTTTGCGCGCCGATAGAAATAATCAAATATTCAAAATCATTAAATAAATTTTTTTCGCATTTTATTGTTTTTTTGTTTATATTAATTTCATTTACTTCATCCAAAATAAATTTAAATCCGTGAATTTTTGCCAAATCATTCCATCTTAAAATACAATCCTCGAATGAATACTCACCTGTTGGTATCCAAATCGAAATAGGATATATATACAGATAATCTCTATTTGCAACCACAGTTACATTAAATCCGTATTTTCTAAGCCAGATTGCAGCTTCCAAAGCCGCAAGTCCTCCTCCTAAAATCAAAATTTTTTTCATAATAATCCCTTATAAGAAATTTTTATGTGAATTATAACAAAAATTAATTTTTAAGTTTATTTGCAAAGTATGTTCCTATTAAAAGCATAAAAATCGTAATTAAATATAAAATTTTATACCCTGCCAATTCCAAAATAAATCCGCCGGGAATTGAAAAAAACAGGCCAATAGACGTGATATTATTTTGAAGCGCGACATAAACTGGTCTTTTATCCTCGGGAGCTATTTCGAATAACAAATTCATTCCGCTGATTTTAAACCCGTCTTTTCCTATACCCATTAAAAAGAAAAACAATAAATATGCAATTTTTATATGAAAAAACAAAACAAATAAAAAAGCACTTAAAATTAAACCATAAGATATTAAAAATATTTTTTTATATTGCGGGGCGATTTTCTTCCAAAAAAGATTACCAATAAGTGAGCCTATCATTTGAACGGTTACAAAACCTCCTATAAGCCAACCGGTTAGATGAATAGTGTTTTTTGCCTGAATTATTACAAAAGGGAATGCAAACATATATGAATAACTAAAAAGCATTGCTAAGATTTGAATTTGTAATAGCTTGTCTTCTTTTAAAAACACAAATGCATTTTTAAAAAACAAAAAAATATTTTCTTCTTTTTCTCTTATGTTTTCTTTAATAGGCTCTTTAATACTCCCAAATGCAATCATTCCGATACTCATCAAAACTGCGCTTATCATAAAAAGATAAGCATAACTTTTAGGAGGTGTAAATTCGCTCAAAACCCATCCTGCAACGCCGCCGCTTATAATCGAACCGAGTGCGGCAAAAAATTGTCTGTTTGCCATTGTTTTTCCACGCTGGTGTTTATTAAAAACTTTTGCCATAACTTCCATAAAATATATGCTTCCAAATCCTGCTGAAAATGAAAATATAAACAAAAACAAACCGAAAATTATTAATGTAAGTGTAGGATTTTTATCTCCAACAAAATAGATACCAAGCCCTATTAAAAACCAACTAATTACTCTGACTGCAAATACCCTTCTTAAATACGGCATAGCTTTTTTAAACGTTTGGGCATAAAAAGCGGCTATAAGTTGCACCAAAATTGCACCGCCTCTTAATAAAGAAACAAAAACACCTATAATTATCACATTTTGCGTGAAATGATGAATTATTAGAGGCAAAATTGTGCTCGGCTCGGCTATGGTCATTGCAACAGCCAAAAAAAATCCGTGCATTATGTTTTTTATGTTATTTTCTTTATAATTCATTTAGTTCCTTGTCATTGGTATATTAATATATTTGTGTATTGGTATATTGGTGTATTTATATATTCGCATTTTACATTTTACATTTTACATTTTTCATTAACATTATATCCTGCTTCAATCAAAAACCTGCTCGGTTCGTATTCAATATTTTTTATCCTGTCTCTTTTAGCAAAAGCAAAATAAAGCCTGTCTTTTGCTCTTGTAACCGCTACATAAAAAAGCCGTCTTTCTTCCTCGATGCCGCCTGCGGGTTTGGAGAGTTTGATATTCGGAAACCTGCCTTCCATCATATCCACAATATAAACTTCTTTGAATTCAAGTCCTTTGCTTGCATGCACACTCAAAAGATTTACCCCCCTGCCTTCGCTCATTTCATTTGCACCCAAAACCATTGCGTTTATAAACTTTTCCAAATCATTATATTTTTTTAATAAATTTCCAAGAATTTGAATTTTGTTTTTTATTTTTTCTTTTGCCTCTTCAAATTTTTCTTCGTCAATCTTGCCGTTTTTGTCTTTGCTTCTATTAAGAGCAAGCGATTTAATAATTTTATCTAACAATTTAGAATTTGCAAGTTCATTAAAGATTGAATTCGAATTTTTAAATCTTTTAACTTTTTTTAAAAAATTATAAAATTCATATAAAAATATTGCTCCTTCAATGTTAAGTTTGGGATGTTTTAATACGGGGTTTTTTAAAAAATCTTCGCTAAATCCGAGGTCTTTAAATTTTGAGACACTTCCAAGCTGCAAAAAATCATCAAAAAGTCCAAGCTGGGTTGATGTTTTCTTCTTATGAAAAATTTTTTTGTTTAAATCGGGATTTAAAAACCCTTCAATAGCGTTACCCTCTCCCAATATATTCAAAGCTTCATATATTTCAGAAGCAATCGCATTTCCTATGCCTTTTGCATATTCGAAAATATGAATAAACGCCATTATATCCTTAGGATTTAGCAAAAACACCAAAATATCCAAAACAACTTTTATTTCCCTGCTTTGAAAAAATCCCACTCCTCCTTTTCTCCTGCATTCTATCCCTTTTTCCCTTAGCATAGCCTCTATGCCATCAGCACTTGAATTATTCCTGAAAAGAATGGCTATTTCATCGTAATTTATTGGTGAATTTAAAATTTTTTGGGCAATATCACTATATTGCTCGAATGTGTCGTTATACATAAGAAGCTTAGGATACGTGCCGCAAAATCCTCTTGTAACTTCAAGTTCTTTTGGATAGATTCTCGGATTGTTTTTTATTACTTTGTTTGCCAAAGCCAATATTTCGCCGTAACTTCTGTAATTTTTTTTGAGTGTAAAAATTTTGGCATCCGGATATCTTTTGTCAAATGTCGAAATAATATTAATGTCCGCTCCGTTAAATGCGTAAATACTCTGATCGTAATCGCCTACACAAAAGAGAGAATTTTGCTTTAAACTTTCTATTAATCTGTTTTGAAGGGGGTTTGTATCCTGGTATTCATCTACTAAAACTTCTTTAAAAGGATTATCGATTCCGTTTTCAAGTTCTTCAATCATTCTAAGTAGCAATGAATTAAAATCCACAAGATTATGTTTCTTTTTAATCTCTTCATATTCATCGAAAATATCTTCATAAACGAGCGCATAATCTTTTTGCTTTGGCGCCCTTTTAAAAAGCCATTCTTCAAAAGAAAAAGAATTTGAATTTAAAAAAAGAGAATAAATATCAAACAGATAATTAGCCCCGTATGGTTGTTCTTCAAAACCAAGTCTTTTAAAATCTCTTTTTTCATAAACAGATTTAAATAATATTTTCATATCTTTGGGAGATTTTAAAATTATTTTCTTATTAAATTTTTTAAGCCATCTGTAACTTACGGCGTGAAATGTTCCGGCTTCAATATTTTTTGCACTTTCAAAAAACCTTGAAATTCTCTCTTTCATTTCATTTGCCGCTTTATTGGTAAATGTTAAAAGAAGAATTTCTTCCGGTTTTATTCCATTTTGAAGCAAATATGCAATTCTGCCGACTATTGTGGATGTTTTACCGGTTCCGGCGCTTGCTATTATAAGATTGTGCCCCAAAGGAGCCCTTGCGGCATCTAACTGCTCTTTATTTAATTTACTTAGAGGCAACCTTACCCTTTTTAGGGCGAATTATACCAATTTTACTCTTTAATTTCTGTTCCTATACCTTCGCTTGTCAAAAGTTCCAATAAAATGGAATGTTCTATTCTACCGTCAATTATATGAGCTTTTTCAACGCCTTTACTAACAGCGTTTAATGCCGCTTCAACTTTCGGAATCATTCCTCCCGCAATTGTCCCATCATTTTTTAATTTTTCAATTGTCCCTTTTTTTAACGAGCTTATTAGTTTTTTTTCTTTATCCAAAACACCCGGAGTATCCGTTAAAAATATTATTCTTTTCGCTCCTATTGAGGCGGCAATTTCGCTTGCAGCCGTATCGGCGTTTATATTAAATCCGGGATGTGTGGGAGAATTACCGGCAGCTATCGGAGCAATTACCGGAATTAAATTTTCGCTTATCAATTTATTGACAAATACACCGTCAATCGAAATAATCTCACCCGTAAATCCCACTTTCGATTTCGCCTTCATAAACGACATATCTTTGCCGTTTATACCGATAGCTTTTGCTCCGTGCTGGTTTAGCATATTTACAATTTCTTTATTTATCTCACCGCTTAAAACCATTTCCGCTATTTTTATAGATTCCTCAGTCGTTACTCTAATTCCGTCTTTAAATTCGGTTTTAATATTTAAAGCATTTAAAATTTCCGTTATTCTCTTACCGCCTCCATGAACAATTACTGGTTTTATCCCAACCATATAAAGCATTAAGATATCTATTGCAAAACTTTCTTTGAGTTTTTCATCTATTTGTGCAGCTCCTCCGTATTTTATAACTATCGTTTTTCCATAAAATTTCCTTATAAAAGGAAGTGCGTCAAGCAGGGTTTCAACTATTTTGATTTTCTTTTGCATTCATTATCCTTTATTAACATAATAATTTTACTATAAACTCACTCATATCTCAATGTTTCCAAAACATCGGTATTTGCCGCTTTTTTAGCTGGATATACACTCGATAATAACACTATTATAAAAGCTCCCACATTTATCAAAACAAAATCTGTAAAACTCAAATCAATTGGTAATCTGCTAACACCGTAAACATCGGCCGGTAATTTTATAATATCAAAATTTTTTAGTATCCACAGTGCAAAAAGTCCCAAAACTGACCCAAAAAAAATAGCTAAAATTCCTATTAACATACCAAGTTTTAAAAAAATAGCTTTTATCTCTTTTTTACCTGCTCCCAGACTTATCATTAAAGCTATTTCTTTTCTTTTACTCATAATCATCATAAGAAGAGAACTGATTATATTAAGAGATGCCACAATTATAATAAGCATCAATACAAGAAAAAGAGCCCTTTTTTCCATTCTAAGTGCTGCAAAAAAATTTCCGTTTTGCTGCCACCAACCTATTACGCCAATTCCGGGAGGCAGTATTTTTTTAATTTTTTCTATATCTTTGAACGGATCGGGACTTGATATGTGAATACCGCTGTAATAATTTTGATGAAGTATTCTTTTGAGCCCCTTTATATTCATATAAGCAATACCTTTATCATAAGCAATTAAACCGCTGTTAAAAAATGAAATAATTTTAACTTTTTTCATAACCGGTGTAATTCCGAAACCAAAAGGCGTTATTTTAGAAAAAATCATTATAACTTTTTCATTTTTTGCAATTCCAAGGTCATTAAACAATCTTTTTCCTATTACTACATCAAAAAGTCCCGGTTTTTTAATATTTTTAACAGCTTTTGCAAAAATATAATTAATTTTGGATTCTTTATGAAAATCAACACCGTAAAGCAACACGCCGTTTAAAGAATTTCTTTGGATTATTGCACTTGATTCGATATAGGGAGAATAAATGAAATTAGGAAAATGCTTTTTTAATAATTTAAGAGTATTATTATTAACTTTTACCAAAGAAGAATAAACGGTAATGGGATAATTCATAACTTTAAGTTTTTTTTCAAATTCATGATCCATCCCGTTCATTATGCCCATTGCAATAATCAATGTGGCAACACCTGTCATAATGCCGAGAAAAGCAAGAAAAAAACTTATATAAATAAAGGGATGTTTTTTATCAAATCTAAGATATCTTTTTATAATGAAATTAACAAATTTTTTGTTCATTTATTAAAACTTAGGACTTTTCCCACAACAATTTTTATATTTTTTTCCGCTGCCGCAAGGACACGGATCGTTTCTTTTCACTTTTTTAAACTTATTTTTTTCTTTAAGCTCTTCTTCAAGCATTTTAGTCTGTTCTTCAAGCTCTTTCATTATGGCTTCATTATCTACCTTTTGCATATATTTGGGAACTTCCGGTAAATTATTTAAAATTTCTTCTACATTTTTTCCTTCAAGAGCTTTTAAAAATTCGGCTATATCCTCATCAATTTCCGGCTGCTCGTATTTTATTTCAAGTGTGTTTAATATTTTAAGAGCTTCTACTTTAATTCTTTCTATAAGTTCTTCAAACAAAGAGAAACTCTCTTTTTTATATTCAACCAAAGGATCTTGCTGATTATAACCTCTAAGACCTATTCCAGTTTTAAGTATATCCATCATATACAAATGGTCTCTCCATGATTCGTCAAGCACTTGCAAAAATACCTGTTTGAAAATTCTGTTTTTTTCGTTTTCTTCAACATCCTTGAATTTTTCATCTAAATTCTTTTTAATCTTTTCAATTAAAAAGTTTTTTAAATCTTCGTAATCTTTTTTCAATTCATCTTCATTAAAATCAACACCGGTATATTCTTTTAAATGAGCCTTTAATGAATTTACATTGATATCATCTTTAAGTACACCCGGTATAAGTTCGGCTTTTAAGAAAATATAATCAATAAAATCTTCTAATATTTCATCTATTTTTTCTTTAATTTTATAATTAGGATCAAGCAATTCGTCTCTGAATTTATATATAACTTTTCTTTGCTCGTTTGCAACATCATCGTATTTTAAAATATGTTTTCTTGATTCAAAATGCATACTTTCTACTTTTTTTTGAGCTTTTTCAATTGAGCGAGTTACAATTTTGGAATCTATATGTTCTCCTCTTTCAATTCCAAGTCTGTCCATAATGTTTTTTATTCTATCGCTTCCGAAAATCCTTAACAAATCATCTTCCAAAGAAAGATAAAATTGACTTTCACCAGGATCTCCCTGACGACCTGAACGTCCTCTTAATTGATTGTCAATTCTTCTACTTTCGTGTCTTTCTGTTCCGATAATATATAAACCGCCAAGCTTCTTTACTTCGTCTTCAAGTTTAATATCAACTCCCCTACCCGCCATGTTGGTTGCTACCGTAACGGCACCTTTTTGTCCTGCTTTTGCAATAATTTCGGCTTCTTTTTCATGATGTTTGGCATTCAAAACGGTATGGGGAATTTTTTCTTTTTTAAGAAGCGAACTTAAATATTCGCTTTTTTCTACACTTGTTGTTCCTATTAAAACAGGCTGGCCTTTTTTATGAAGTTCTTTTATTTTTTTAACAACCGCTTCAAATTTTTCCTCGGCGGTCTTAAAAACCAAATCGTTTCTATCTAATCTTATAACGGGTTTGTTTGTAGGAATGGATATAACTTCCAATCCGTAAATTTCCAAAAATTCGGTTGCTTCGGTTTGAGCTGTTCCCGTCATACCCGCAAGTTTTTCATATAGCCTGAAATAATTTTGATACGTAATTTCGGCAAATGTTTGTGATTCTTCTTGGATATCAACACCCTCTTTTGCTTCAAGAGCTTGATGCAAACCTTCGCTAAATCTTCTGCCTTCCGCAATTCTTCCAGTAAATTCATCAACAATTAACACTTCTCCTTTTCGCACTATATAATCTTTTCCGTTTTGAAATAGATAATTAGCTTTAAGAGCCTGATCGAGATGATGTGCTAAAATGGCATTATCAGGCTCGTAAAGATTTTCAACTCCGAAAAGCTTTTCAGCTTCTTTCAAGCCTTCTTCGGTAAGCAAAACAACCCTGTCTTTTTCGTCCACGGTGAAATGTTTGTCTTTAATAAGTTGTTTTGCTACTTTATCCGCCAAAATATAATTTTCTTCTCTTTTACTTGCAGGTCCGGAAATAATAAGAGGCGTTCTGGCTTCGTCTATTAAAATCGAATCCACTTCATCCACTATTGCAAAATAATGCCCTCTTTGAACTTTTTGTTCTATATCAAATGCCATATTATCCCTAAGATAATCAAACCCGAGCTCCGTATTGGTCGCATATGTAATATCGCAATTATAAGCCTGCTTTCGTTCGTAATCTTCCATTCCACCTATTACAACCCCTGTGCTAAAACCAAAAAAAGAATAAATAGGGCTCATATCGTTTGCATCTCTTTTTGCAAGATAATCGTTAACCGTTACTACATGAACACCTTTTCCGAGAATTGCGTTTAAAACTACCGCAAGCGTTGCAACCAGCGTTTTTCCTTCTCCTGTTTTCATTTCTGCTATTCTACCTTCGTGCAGCACCATTCCTCCTATCAACTGCACGTCAAAATGTCTTAGTCCTATTACTCTTTTACTGGCCTCCCTTGTCATAGCAAAAACATTGGGAAGATATTTGTTTAACGTCTCCTGTTCATCGGCACCGTTTTTAATTTCTTCCAAAATATTTTCTTTTATTTTATTAAATTCGCTTTTTATTTCTTCATCACTCATTTTTTCGTATTTCGGTTCTAACGCATTAATTTCTCTTACTCTTTTTTGATATTTTTTAAGCTCCCTATCGTTTCTGGTTCCTAAAATTTTTCTAAATACGGTTTTTACCATAATTAAAGGCCTTTAAATTTTTTTGTTATAATAACATAAAACTAAGGTAATGGAAAATGAAAAATGACAAATGGAAAATTATTTTAATCTTTTTTTTAGCCGGTTTTTTAAACGCTTTGAATTTACCGTCAAACTTTCAGGCCGATTTTATCCAAACAATAAATTCCAACGGAAAAAAACTTATCTATAAAGGAAAAATTTATTATCAAAAAAATAAAATTTTCTGGCATTATAATTATCCTGTTGAAAAATATATTTGGATTAATGATAAAGTTTATGTATATGAGCCGGACTTAATTCAAGTAACAATATCGAAAAAACCGAAATTTAATCTTCAAAATATAGTTAAAAATGCAAAAAGAATAAAACCTCACGAATTTGAAACCGTAATTGATAAAAA
>JALVTJ010000061.1 GCA_027036005.1 Nautiliaceae bacterium | reverse complement strand
TTTGGACTGTTGGGGCATTTGTATGAAATGAGTGCAGATAAAATGAGTATAAAAGTTTATAGTGAAAAAGTGCCTTATTTAAAAGAAGCGATTGAGATGGCGAGTATGGGGATAATTCCAGCTGGAAGTTACAATAATCAGGAGTTTTTAAAAGATAAGGTTGAGAAAAAAAGAGAGCTTAGTTTTGAAGAAGAGATGATTTTGTATGACGCCCAGACAAGCGGGGGGCTTTTGATAAGTGTTGAAGAGGAAAAAGCATTTGAATTGGTAGAAAAAATGAAAAATGAAGGTATTGATGCGGCTGTAATTGCCGAAGTTTGTAAAGGAGAAAAACCTTTAATTATTGTTTAAAAACTCTTCAATCGCTTCTTCTACCGTTTTTGTATTTTGCGGTGTAAAAACTTTAAATCTTTTTGATTCAATCGGTTTTGAGATAATATATTTAATAAATGTTTTTTTGAAAAAATCCTTTAAAATTTTGGGATTTTTTGTATTAAAAGCCGGATTTTTCCTGCTGCCGTAAGTTTTTGTTTCGGTGTCGTAAATAATCATATATTCGCACTCTTCAAAACCATAACAAAATTTGCTTCCTATATATTCGCCTTTTGACATAACCGCTATTTTCATAAAAATCCTTTCGTATCAAGAGTATGGTGTTAAGTGCGTAGTGCACAAGTATATAGTCTTTAAACTTGGAACTTTTCCCCGCCAGTTTATACAATTATTCTTTCAGGATGCGTATATATATTCATTTTATCGCCTCTTGCAAATCCTACAAGTGTCAGGTTAAAAAAATCGGCTATTTTTGCTCCGAGGCATGTTGTAGCTGTCCTTGAAATCAAAATAGGAATTTTATGCATAACGGCTTTTACTATCATTTCAGAACTAAGCCTTCCGCTTACAAGCATTATCCCATCTTTACCGCTAAACCCTTTTAGCAAGGCTTTACCTATCGCTTTATCCACGGTTGCGTGTTGGGCTATATCTTCCGCATCAAAAAAATTGTTTTCATCTACGAAAAATCTTGCGGTATGGACACATCCTGTTTTTTCATACAAAGGGCAGGAATTGTAAAAATTTTGCATTTGGGTTGATATTTCTTTGACGGAAACGGTTTTTTTACTGTTTATTTTAGCGGCGTTTATTTTTTTCGGATTAATATCCACATTCGCAGTAATGCTTTTCCCGCATCCGCTAACTATTATTGCCTCCTCGCTTAATTTTTGTGTTTGTTTGTTATTGATTTTGGCATCTACATAAATTTTAGTTTCATCTATTTTTATCTTTTGAATATCTTCTAATTTTTCAATCAACCCCTCGCTAATTAAATAACCCATCGCAAGCGCATCCATATCCACAGGAGTTACCATCATTGAAATTTTTCTTTTGCCGTTAAGATAAATATCGGCTCTTATTTCCCTAATTAATGTATCGTCAAATTCAAACTTTTTGTTTCCTTTTATTTTTGTAATTTTGAAATTATAGATTGGTTCCATTTTTTTCCTTTGAATTTAATGCAATATTTTATCATTTTTGATAAAATAATTTAAAAAAGGTTAGTGATGCAAAATCTTTTTAGGCAAATTCCAAAAATTGATAAATTAATTCAAAAATTTGAAGATTATGAAAAAGAAATAATTAGCAAAATTACAAAAGAAGTAATAGATAAAGTAAGAGAAGATATTAAAAGCGGCAAAGTTAAAGAAATAGATGAAAATTCCATATTAAGAATAATTGATTTCAAATATAAAGACATAACCTCACCTTCCATCAAAAACGTAATAAACGCAACGGGTGTGATTATTCATACGAATCTCGGAAGAAGTTTGATTGATGAAGAAATTTTTGAAAAGGCAAAAAAAATCAGCACGCATTATTGTAACCTCGAATATGATTTAGGTAAAGGCAAAAGAGGGGACAGGTATCATCATACGGCAAAGCATTTAAGTTTTTTATTCGGTAGCGAGGATGCTTTGATTGTAAATAATAACGCTGCGGCTGTTTTTTTGGTTTTAAATACTTTTGCAAAAAATAAAGAGGTTATTGTTTCGCGCGGAGAGCTTGTGGAAATCGGAGGAAGTTTCAGGGTGCCGGAGGTTATGAACGCTAGCGGGGCGATATTAAAAGAGGTGGGAACTACCAATAAAACACATAAAAAAGATTATCTTAATGCAATTAATCAAAACACCGCAATGATTATGAAAGTGCATAAATCAAATTACACAATTGAAGGATTTAGCGAAGAAGTCGGCTTTGATGAAATTATCAAAATGGCAAGAGAAAACGGGTTAATGGATTATTATGATTTGGGAAGCGCTTATATTCCTAATCTTCCTTATTCTCTGAGCAGTTTCGAGCCATCTATCCTTGATATTATGAAACATAATCCCGATTTAATAAGTTTTAGCGGAGATAAGCTTTTCGGTGGAGTTCAAGCGGGTATTATTCTTGGGAAAAAAGAGTATATAAAAAAATTAAAACAAAATCAGATTTTAAGAATGTTCAGGGTGGATAAAATTACAATTTCTTTGATTGAAGAGAGTGCCATTGCTTATATTGAAAAAAATTACGATAAAATTCCAACATTGAAAATGCTTTTTACTTCAACGGACGAACTTAAAAAAAGAGCTGAAAATTTTTTATCGCTAACACCTTATTTAAAAGCCAAAATAATAGACACTTTTACTTATGTCGGAGGCGGAACGATGCCTAACAAAAAAATACCAAGTATTGCGGTGGCGTTTGAAGGAAATGCTGTTAAATGGGAAGAGAAATTTAGAGAAAATTTGGTTATAGGAAGAATAGAAAACGAAAAATTTCTGCTTGATTTCAGAACTATTCAAGCGGATGAAATAGAAAAATTGGCAAAAATAACCAATGAATTATTAAGCTGTAAGGTAAATTTATGAGACATATAATAATGGGAACGGCCGGTCATGTGGATCACGGAAAAACATCTCTTATAGAAGCGATGACCGGATATAACGGAGATGAGCTCAAAGAAGAAAAAGAAAGAGGTATTACGATTGATTTATCGTTTACTAATATGCAAAAAGATGATGTGAATGTTGCTTTTATAGATGTCCCGGGACATGAGAAGTTAGTAAAAAATATGATAAGCGGGGCTTTTGGATTTGATGCCACGCTTTTTGCTATTGATGCAAATGAAGGTATTATGCCTCAAACGATAGAGCATCTGGAAGTTTTGAATATATTAAAAGTTAGAAATATTATTGTGGCTTTGACTAAATGTGATTTGGCCGATGAAAAAACAATACAAAAAAGAAAAGAGGAGATAAAAGAGCTTATAAACAATTATAAAAATCTAAAACTTCTCGAAATTATTCCAACATCGATTAAAGATAAGGAATCTATCGAAAAACTGAAAAATTATCTGTTTAATTTGCCTCCTAGAAAATTAAACACTTCTAAATTTTTCAGATACTATATCGACAGAGTGTTTTCGCTAAAAGGGATAGGAACGGTCGTAACGGGAACGGTATTAAGCGGCACTTTGAAACTCGGGGATAAAGTTTATGTGAATGAGCTTGAAAAAATTGTAAATGTAAAAAATCTTCAAGTTCACGGGCAAAATGTAAAAGAGATATTTACCCACGAAAGAGCTGCGATTAATCTTAATGTTCCTCATAAAGAGCTTGAAAAAGGATATCTTTTAAGCTCAAAAGGATATTTAAGGGGATTTAAACTAATTGATGTTTATATTGCTCCTGTGCATAATAAAGAGATAGAGCATAATATGGATGTATTGTTTATAAGCGGAGCTAAAAGAATTCCTGGTAAAATTTTGATGTTAAATTCGAATGAAAAAAAAGGCTTTGCAAGCATAAAACTTAAAGAAAAAGCCTATCTTGTTTATAAAGACCCTTTTGTAGTGCTTCATAACGGAAGGGTTGTAGGAGGTGGAGAGGTTTTAAATCCTATTGCGGATCCTATTAAAAAAAAGAAAAAAATAGAATTGCTTAAAGAATTAAAAGAAGCCAATTTCAAAAAAGCGTTTGAAATTTTGGTGGAAAACCATAAAAGAGGTTTTGGGCTTTTGCAAAGTTATCAGAGATTTAATCTAAGTCCGAAAGAGGCGCTTGAAATAACAAAACAGCTGGAAAATGTTTTCATAGATGCGGAAAATTTTAA